>JBAXDA010000326.1:0-2214 GCA_037141215.1 Candidatus Firestoneibacteriota bacterium
GTAGGGATGTTCCTGTAAATGCATTTTTGCTTCGGAAATAGCTCCCAGCCAGAGATCCCTGTTCTTATAAAAATCAACCGCTTTCTCATAATGGGACAACTCGGGCTTTTCCTGAGGAATTGCTTCTTTTTCCACGGGATAGACAAACGCGGAAGTGAGAAGAAGCATACACAGAAATATATTTTTTCTTTGGAAAAATATTTTTCTTGTCAAATTTCTTTCTCTTCCGCCTTGGTTCCTACATCGCTTATAATCCGTTTAATAATTTCCCCGCTGATCCGCGGGATCTTTTCATTAACCCCGATCAAAAGAGCTATATCGCAGATACTGTTGATCTCTCTTAAACTTCCCTGGCTGGATTTATAGATCTCCTCAACAGCATCAGGAAGAAATATATTTTCGGCTCCGCCCGCTACTTTGAGGCGGTGCGCTATGTATTTGCCGGTCAAATCAACATCCAGAGGTTCCAGTTTGGCCATGAGCCTCAGGCGCTGCGCCAGGCTCGGCATATTTACGAGCTTCGTATGCAGGACGGCCTCACCGATGAGAATAATTGAAATCAGCTGGCGTTCATTATAGTCGTGCATATTGCAGAAAAGCTTTAATTCTCCCAGGGTGCCGACATCCAGCAGCTGGGCGTCATCAATTATCAGTACCGCATGTTCGCCTTTTTCGTTTATGGAAAGCAGTTTGTTGCCGAAATCATGCAACAGGAGAGGTTTATCCCTTGTTGAATCAACGGTCTCTCCCATCTGATAAAAACATTCGCTGATTATCTGCCCGACATTTAAAGTGGGGTAAACAATGGAAAAAATGCGGTACCCGCCGTCTTTTTTCATCTCTTTGACAAGCCCTTCTCTCACCATCGATTTCCCTACACCGCTTGTCCCTATAAGGACAGCCCCGGTCTTTCTCTGATTTACGGCGTAATACAGCCTCGCCCTGCATTCTTCGTAGGAAGGATAGGTGTACAAAAAGCGGAAGTCGATCACATTTTCAAAAGGATTCTCTTTGAGATGCCAGTATTCTCTATACATTTAACCTCCATACTTCCTGTTAATCTTTTGAAAAACTATCATTCTGTGCCGCAGAAGAGACCTGTTAGCGCCGGGAGTAAAAACAACCGGCTAATTAACTTTAATGTCAGTATAAGAGAGCTTGTCTATTTTTAACAATACTGGGCCTTCGCGTTTATATATTGCAAAATCCCAGACGGGCAAAGGAGGAAAACGGCCTGAGATCTTTACGGTTTCCATATGGTAAAACTTCTTGTTTTCCTCTGAAGACATTTTCGTCAGCTTAAAGGCCCCTATTGTTTCCTTTATGAGCTGCTGCTCGGCCTGATACATCGCCGGAGAACGCGGAGTTTCAAGCACCAGAAGCGTAGAAACATGAAGGTTTTCAAGGGCTTTGGCAAATTCCCGGACTTCTTCCTCGAGCTTGCTCTCATCCAGCAGCTCCATCACGGTAGAGAAATCTATTACCAGGCGTTCAACTCCGAGTTTATGAACAAACAAACTCAATTCCCCGATGTATTGCTGCACATTAGCAAAAACCTCTTCTTCCGGCTTTTCATACAACAATATGTTAAAGAGTCCTTTTTGCAGATAAATAGAGAAGTCAAAACCCAGGCTGTTTTGTATGTCATTCAGATAAACGCTTGCGTTCTTTGCCGTAATAAAGAGACACATCTCTTCTTTCTTCAAACCCTCAACCAGGAACCGGGAAGTCAATACGGTTTTACCTACTTCTGCTTCTCCACAAAAAAGGTAGGTTCCGTACTGGAATAGACCTGCCACATCTTTGTCAAAAAAATCTATACCGGTAAATATCCTGTTAATCATTAGAACCCCTGAGAGTTCCGTTCTTCCCGGTCCTCTCCAGACAGCTTATATCCTAAAGGTTATTTTTTTCTTTTTTTCTCCCTTCTCTTCCTTCTGGAAGGTTATAGAACCGGGAGTTGAACCCGCAGTTGAACCTGCCGGTTTGTCCTTTGAGAAATACCTGTGAAAGCCCAGGCTGTTTGATTCTTTTACCTCTTGTATACCGGCATTTTTTTCAATAGTGAAACGGAACTCTTTATTGCTCAAAGCCGACTGACCGGTAAGTTTCCTGACGGATAATATCTTTTCTGTTTCGGAGACGCTCTTCAAAAAGAAAACTCCCACAGAGGAAACTTCCAATTTTTTCTTCATGACAAATAATTCTGCGCTT
>JBAXDA010000327.1:0-2212 GCA_037141215.1 Candidatus Firestoneibacteriota bacterium
CGGCACCGGAAAAAATGAGCTTTCTGCAAAGGCCACCAGAAATAATGCGTGAGGCGCTTTCTTGCTTTTTGCTAAATAAAGAGTCCAATCATACAGTCTCTTAAGCAGACTGAAGGGGACAAGGGCACACTTTTTTATTTTTTCTCTTAAACCAATCATTTTCTGCCTCCCTTTTTAAACAGACTGTCCCAGCTCTTTTGAAACCTCTTTCAGATTTTTTATTCTTCTCCCCAGTGTCGGATGCGTGCTAAAGAGATTGGCTATGAAACCTCCGCTTAGCTATGCCGGCTGCTAACCGTCGCAAAATATCTGACATCTCGTTAATTGTTTTGAGGTATAATAATGGCAGAAAAGGTAGAGTAGGTATTGTTTTAAAACGCGGGACAGCTCAGGCGGCAGAACAGGAGAAAAAATGAAAAAGTTCAGAGTTCTTCAGGTTGGCACGGGAGGGTTTGGAGGCGCGTGGTGCGAACATTTTCTTCCTCCCAATATAAAAGACGGGCTCATTGAGGTCGTAGGGGCTGTTGACAAGAACGAAAAACACTTTGAGACCGCGAAGCGCTGTCTCGGACTGGATAATTCCAGGCTCTTCACAGACGCAAAGAAAGCATTTGATACCATAAAAGCTGATTTCTGCACTATTGTGGTTCCTCCTTCTTTCCACGAGAGCATAGTGGACCTCGCGCTCTCACATGATATGGACATTCTTTCGGAAAAACCCATTGCGGATACACTTGAGGGTTCGGTAAGGATTGCAGAGAAGGTAAGAAAATCAGGAAAGAAAATGGGTGTTACCATGAGTCACAGGTTTGACGAGGACAAAACAAAATTAAGAGAGCTTATTCGGAGCGGGAAGTACGGAAAACTTGATTATGTAATCGGCCGCTTTCTTGACGCGTGCAGGAAGTTCGGATCCTGGGGTGAGTTCAGGCATAAGATACCTGACGCCCTGATGGTAGAGGGCGCGGTGCATCATCTGGATATAATTGCAGATCTTTGCGGCGGTAAATGCGATACCATTTATGCCCAGACCTGGAACCCGTCCTGGGGTGAGTATGCGGGAGACTCAGAAGGGCTCGTGATGATGAAGATGGAGAACGGCACAAGAAATTTTTACGAAGGGTCGGAAAGCTCGGCAAAGAGACTTAACGGCTGGACAAACGAGTATTTCAGGGCTGAGTGCGACAAAGCAGGGATCGAGCTTAACAAGCGCGTGATAACTATAAGAAGTGAAGGCAAAGAAGACGAGATAATAAAGATGGAGGAAAAAGGCAAGTGGGCGAATGTTCTCTTGATAGAAAAATATGTTCACTGGCTGGCCGGCGGGGAACCGATGGAGACCAATGTTTCTGATAACCTGCAGTCCGTCGCGCTGGTCTTTGCGGCTATTGAGAGCTCGAAGACGGGAAAACCCGTAAAGGTCCAGGAGTTGCTAAAATCAGTGAAAGAAAAGGTGAAAATTTAGCGCCTGGTAGCAGTTAATAACAGGCGGCCTTCTTGCCGCAATTCCGGAACTCCGCAAACTATTATTTGCTGCTAAAATAGTTTTAGACTTATTGTTTACTATACCAAAAAAGCGTTTTCCCCAATGCCTCCACAACGACTTTTTCTCAGCCGTACCGACAAAAACTTTTCCTGCCGCAGATAATGCGCCTATTTTCTTCTTTGAGAATAAATCTACATAGGCCCTGCTAAACAACATCCCGGCTGCTTCTACTTTGTCGTATGCTGCATTCTATAAGCCTATTGACAATAAACTGTTATCGTGGTATTATTCCCAAACAACACATATACATGCATTGCATAGCCTTTGTGAATATTTACTATGTTATAAGGGGTGAAAAATGAAAAGACTAGAGCTAAAGGGCATAATTCCGGCAACGGTACTGCCGATGGACAGGCATTTCAGGATAGACGAATTTTCTTTGAAGCGCTATATTGCCTGGTTGACCGGGTTCGGGAAGCTTGGCGGAGTCGCGGTAAATGCCGATACGGGCGAAGGACCTCATCTTAGCCAGGAAGAAAGGCTGAGGGTGGTCAAGATCTACCGTCGGGAATTAAAAGGCAGGATGCCTATTATATCAGGACTCTCAGCGAGGTGCACCGAAGAAGCGGTAAAATGCGGAAAGGAACTGATAAGGGCCGGAGCAGACGCCCTGCTCGTCTTTCCTATAGGCGCATTCATGGGTCAGCCTCTCGATTGGAAGGTTCC
>JBAXDA010000328.1:0-2208 GCA_037141215.1 Candidatus Firestoneibacteriota bacterium
TTCCAATTTCTTTTCCTTCAAGATAATCATTCATAAGTTTCTCATCTTGTTCTGCAATTTTTTCAACAAGTTCAAGTCTGTATTTCTTTGCTTCTTCTAAAAGATCTGCAGGAATTTCTTCTTCTCTTATATGATCACCCATTTCTCCATCAAAATAGAAAGCTTTCATTTTCATAAGATCTACTATTCCGTTGAAGTCTGATTCAGATCCAATAGGAATCTGCATTCTTACAGCAGCTTTAGTAAGTCTTTCTAAAATTGATTGATATGATCTTTCAAAACTTCCTCCTGTTCTATCAAGTTTATTGATAAGACAAAGTCTTGGAACTTTTCCTTCATCAGCATATCTCCAGTTTGTTTCTGATTGTGGTTCAACACCTGCAACTCCGTCAAATACAACAACAGCACCATCAAGCACTCTGAGAGAACGCTTAACTTCTGCAGTAAAGTCGATGTGGCCGGGAGTATCGATAATATTAAATCTTATTTTAAGATCTATATTTTTCTTATCTTCTACATGTGTAGGTGTCCAAAAACATGTAATAGCAGCAGAACAAATAGTAATACCTCTTTCTCTTTCTTGTTCCATCCAGTCAGTTGTAGTTTCACCTTCGTGAACTTCACCGATCTTATGGTTTTTACCAGTATAATAGAGGATTCTTTCTGAAGTTGTAGTTTTACCCGCATCAATATGGGCAATAATTCCGAAATTTCGAACTTTCTCTAATGGATATGCACGATTCATAAATAAATTAATTAAATATTAATAAAAATTGATAAATAAAAAAATAAACCCTCCCCTATTTAGTAACGGTAGAATACCTTAAAAGAAGCAAAATTGCAACGGTTCTGTATAATTCAACAATACGCCACACGACTGGCGTATTCAGTTACCTTAGATGATAAGTAACAGTATACCCAATTTTCCCAACTTGCCTCACTTTATTCTGATTTTCCAACTCATCCATATAACGAACCGCCGTCCGGCTGGATACCTTGAGGGCTTTTCTAATTTCAATATTCGTAAGTTCCTTATCCGTCTCAAATAAAGTAATTATTCTATCTATATTCTCTTGTTTTTTTGCCGTCCGACCAAAAGTAATATTGCACATCCCCACCAATTCCTCCGTAGTCTTTGTCCCATATTTTGTAGCTTCCTCTAAAGCAAAAACCAGAACAATTACCGCTAGTAATAAAACAATAATGATAATTAACGTAATCATAAGATTATTGTAACATAGTTATTATCTTTTCTTTCAGCTTAAATCCATTTCCGTGATTCAACATCCCTAAGTATGACGCTAGAGTTTCCTCTTTCTGGCTTTCCGCCAATCGTCTAAACATTTTTCTTTTAGCCGTTGTTCTTAATACCTTATAATTAGAAAAATTTACCCAGCCGAGGAAATCAACGCCAGAACCAAAAGTCTTGATTGATACTTTATTTGGATGCAAGAATAGTTTAAGCTCTTTATTCAAAAAATTACTGATTTTTGGTAAAATTTCCTCCAACCATCCTTTATTATCGGACAAAATGACAAAATCATCGGAATAACGGATATAATGTCGGCAAAATGCTTGGTGGTTGGAACGGCCAACTCATAAAACAAAACTCTCCCGTAAAAACAGGAGAGAAATGATGTGATTTGCGGACAAAGAAGAATCGATTGTTGTCGTTCCACCTATTGTCGTCGTGCCCGTTGTTGTTGTTCAACCACGACTTGGCGCCATCCTGATTGCAGTTGAAGAGTTTGAGGTTGCCGTCCCGGTCACGAATATGTTCAAAATCCTTCTATGTCACCACCCTTTGAATACTCTCGGGGTTGAATCGTATTCGGCATCATAATGCCCTAGATTCTGAACCAAGTAACTTCATTTTTTGAAGATCTGCATACACCACCCTATTTGAAACCGTAGTCACAAATACTCCCGATGTATGGATACTAATTTCGGCCGCCGGAAACCTTGATCGCCGGCAGATTCGCCTACTTTCATAGACCATGATATCACCTTTTTATAAAAAATAAAAAGGATAAAGGAAAAAGAGAAAAGGGATATTATAAGTATTTAAGTTAAAAGGGAAAAGTTACTTGCGGACAAAGAAGAATCGAAGGTTGTCGAGCCACATATAGCCGTCGTGCCCGCGGTTGTTGTACAACCACGACTTGGCGCCACCCCGATCGCAGCCGAAGAGTCCGAGGCTGCCGCCCC
>JBAXDA010000329.1:0-2202 GCA_037141215.1 Candidatus Firestoneibacteriota bacterium
CAACTTCCTCGGAGATAATAAGCAGGGGCTTGCCTTTCTGCACTACTTTTTCAAGTAGGGGCAACAAGTCCTTCATCACGCTTATTTTTTTCTCGTGAAGAAGAATGTAAGGGTCTTCAAGCTCAACCGTCATCTTGTCCGCATTCGTGACAAAATAGGGAGAGAGATAGCCCTGGTCAAACTGCATGCCCTCAACCACATCAACTGTGGTCTCGGTGCCTTTCGCTTCTTCTACTGTTATAACGCCGTCTTTGCCGACCTTGTCCATCGCGTCCGCTATGAGGTCGCCGACTTTCTGGTCGTTATGCGCCGAAACTGCGCCAACCTGCGCTATTTCTTTTTTGCCTTTTACATCTTTGCTTATTTTTTTAAGTTCATTGACTACCGCTTCAACTCCCTTATCAATGCCTCTCTTGATGGCAATGGGGTTCGCTCCGGCCGTTACATTTTTAAGGCCTTCACGGAAGATCGCCTGTGCGAGCACGGTCGCTGTGGTGGTGCCGTCGCCGGCTACATCTGAGGTCTTGGATGCGACTTCCTTTACCAACTGCGCGCCCATGTTTTCAAACGGGTCGGGAAGTTCTACTTCCTTTGCAACGGTAACGCCGTCGTTCGTTACTGTCGGCGCTCCGAATTTTTTATCAAGCACTACATGGCGGCCTCTCGGACCCATGGTAACTTTAACCGCGTCCGCAACTGCGTCAACGCCTCTCTGCAATTTCTTTCTTGCTTCATCGCTGAAAATTAACTGCTTTGCCATTTGCGTATATCCTCCTGTATGTATTTTTAGATTATTTTGGACACTTGAAACCCGCGGGCTTCGAGTGCTGCAAACTGTTTTATTATTTATCTCTTCAGTTTGCTAAGCTATTACTGCCAGTACATCATCTTCCTTCATGATCAGATGCTTCTCGCCGTCAATCAGTATCTCGTTTCCCGAGTACTTGGCGAAAAGGATCTTGTCTCCTTTCTTAAGGGATACGGGCTTGATCTGCCCGTTTTCCAGCGTTTTGCCCGGCCCTACCGAGATAACCTTGCCCTCGTCCGGCCTTTCTTTTGCTGAGTCAGGGATTATTATTCCTCCCTTCTTCTGCTCTGCTGCTTCAGCAGGCTTTACCAAAATTCTGTCTTCCAACGGCTTTATAGTCATACCTTTCTGCACCTCCTCCTAGAAATAGCCCTTTTGGGGCCTCTTATCAGCATTTTTTAAGATGCCATTGAATCACTATGTATTATAAAGCAAGAACTATGCCAGAGAGTTAAAAACAATCAAGAAACTTATAATACGCTTATTCTATAAGGATTACAAGCTACATTATTTAATTATCCACAAATTAGTTAACATAATTACATGTTCCATTATGGTACTGATGTTTCATTCTAGATGAGGATTAACTCAAGATAGCGTGTTATTATGAAACAAATATGACAGTATCGAGCATTAAGGCTTGAGAATAAGACCTGATGCAAATGTGTTGAAACAGATGCTCTGGTATGTTAATATGTTTTCCTTCTGAATAATTCATACCAATGGAGGAATAAATGCCTAATACTAATATATGGAAGACTGATTGGGAAAAAGCGAAAGAAAACCACAAGAAATTCTGGAAAAGGGAAGGAACCGTTATAATCGCTCCCTATTCGGATATAGACCTCTTAAAAGTTCCCCGCGAAATAATAGAAGAACCGGCCGAGCCGTCGGATGTTTTAAAATTATGGACGGATGAAGATTATAATTGCAAAAAGATCCGCAGCCGTCTGGCCCGTGAAGCTTTTCCCGGAGATACCGTTCCTCTCGCCGAATGGGGAGTCGGCCCTGGCGTTCTTGCGCTCTTTCTCGGCTCTGAGGCCGGGTTGGAAAGAAATACAGTCTGGTACTACCCCGTAATCCAGAATCCCGAGACCTCCGGCAAGATAAAATTTGACCCGAATAATAAATGGTTCAAACTCCACGAGTCCATGCTCAGGCGCCTTGTAAAAGAATCAAAAGGAAATTATTATGTCGGCTATCCTGATATCATAGAAAATATTGATACGCTCGCCTCGCTTAGAGACGCGCAGACGCTGCTCATGGATATGATAGAGCGGCCTGAATGGGTAAAAGAAAAGGTTAACGAAATAAATCAGGCCTACTTTGAAGTTTTCGACAGGCTCTACGACATCATAAAATTCCCCGACGGCAGTTCGGTCTTCAATTATTTC
>JBAXDA010000330.1:0-2190 GCA_037141215.1 Candidatus Firestoneibacteriota bacterium
GGAGGATTTAGGGATTTTGGACAGATTAAACCTTTAACACTGTAAGGCGTCTAACAATATGGAGGTAAAAAAATATGAAAAAATCAATCGTTTTAACGGCAGCAGCTCTTCTTCTTTCCTTCTGTTTTGCCGGTCAGCCGGCGGCAGCCGAAGCAACTGCAGCGGCGCCTTGCAAAACCCTTGAGGATCAATTGAAAGCCAAAAAAACGGAACTTGAAACCCTTGAAGGAAAATTGAAAACCCTGCGCACCTCAATAAAAACCGCCAGAGAAGCCGAGAAACAGAAGAAAAAAGCCGCTCTGGACGCCAGGCTTGCCGAACTAAAAGCCAAAGACCCTAAAAAATACGAAGAATTAACCGCAAAGCTCGCGGCAAAACAGAAGAAAGAAAAAACAAAACCTAAAAAAGAAGATATTCTCTTAAAGATCCAGAAGAAACATCCTGACCTGTACACCCTTATAATGGAGAAAGAGAAGCTGCACCAGGACACTAAGAAAATTGCGGAAGAACTTAAGGCCTGCCACTCTGCGAATAAGACAAAAAAATCAGGGAAAGCACCCAAGAGATCAAAATAAGTTTTGTATTAATCCTCAGCTCTTATAGCGGTTAGTTATCGGCACCCTTCTGTCCCGGCCGAAAGCTTTCGGAGTTATCTTGACGCCCGGAGGAGCCTGGCGCCTCTTATATTCGCTTCTGTCAACAAGCCCAAGTATCTTGTGGACCATTTTTTCGTCGTAGCCTTTCGCTATTATTTCCTTTGCATCTTTGTCTTCTTCCACAAACATCTTTAATACCGGGTCCAGCACCTCATAGGGAGGCAGGGAATCCGTATCCTTCTGGTTTGGCCTGAGTTCCGCTGTCGGGGCTTTGGTAATTATGCGGCGCGGGATGGCTTTTGAGACTGTGTTCCTGTATTCTGAAATCAGGTAAACCAGAGTTTTCGGAACATCCTTTATAAGCGCGAAGCCGCCGGCCATATCTCCGTAAAGCGTGGCGTAGCCCGTGCTCATTTCCGATTTATTCCCCGTGGTCAAGACCAGCCAGCCGAATTTATTTGAGAGCGCCATCATATAATTGCCGCGGATCCGCGCCTGAAGGTTCTCCTCGGTAATATCAGGTTTGGCCCCTTTGAAATAAGGGCCAATAATCTCAAGGTATTTCTTAAACAACTCCTGTATGGAAATATCCATTATCTTTATACCGAGATTATCCGCCAGCGCGTGCGCGTCTTCCCGGGAAGCACGGGAGGAGAACTCGGAGGGCATAAATACGCCGGTTACATTTTCCTTTCCGAGCGCGTCAACAGCGACACAGGCCACTATGGCGGAATCTATACCGCCGCTCAGGCCTATTACTGCTTTCTTGAAGCCGTTTTTCCAGAAATAATCCTTTAACCCCAGCACCAGCGCGGAATATACCTCTTCAGCCGTTCCCGGCCGGCCGGCCTTCTTCCCTCCCAGAGGTTTCCCGCTCTTCTCAAATTCTAAAAGAAGCAATTCTTCTTTAAAGCCCGCCGCGCGGGCGATTACCGCGCCTTTACTGTCCACCGCCATGGAAAAGCCGTCAAAAACAAGTTCATCCTGTCCGCCCACAAGGTTCGTATAGATAACCGTAACCCTGTTGGCTTTTGCCTGTTTTTGGATCACAGCTTCCCTTTCTTTTACTTTTCCTGCGTGATACGGAGAAGCATTGATAGTAAGAATTACTTTCGCGCCTTCAAGCGCTTCCTGTTTTGCCGGCCCGTCCTCGGACCAGAGATCCTCGCAGATATTCAAACCCAACTTTATTCCTTCAACCTCAAAGATCAGCGGCTTTCCGCCGGACTTGAAATATCTTTTTTCGTCAAAAACCCCGTAATTCGGCAGGAGCATTTTATGATAAATGTGTTTTACTTTGCCGTCAGCTACAACCGCCGCTGCGTTATAAAGCTCCTTTCCCTGCCTGTCAACAAATCCGATGACCGCAGTTATTCCTTTAACGGAAGAGGCCAGGCTTTTAAGCGCGGAAATGTTGTCTGATATGAATTTTTGTTTCAGCAGCAGGTCTTCGGGGGGGTAACCGGTAATGGAAAGTTCCGGGAAAACCACAAGAGAGGCTTGCTCGGCCTTTGCTTTTTCAATATAGTCTTTAATCTTCGCGGCGTTGCCGTCCAGATCGCCGACAATAACATTTATTTGAGCAATTGCTATC
>JBAXDA010000331.1:0-2188 GCA_037141215.1 Candidatus Firestoneibacteriota bacterium
AGCAGAATGAATCGATATACACCTTACTCATTCTGCAGTACTAAAAGCCGATGTGGCTTTAAGTGCTAACTTTCAACTAAACTCAACCCCATATCCCTGTTTGCCTCTAATTACCTTAATATCCGCGGTATACAGCGCAGACATATTTTTATCCGTCAACATCTCTTCTGGTTTTCCGTCCTTAAATATCCGGCCTTTATCAAGCAGTACAACTCTGGTTATTTCAGGAAGGATGTCCTCAAGGTCATGAGTGACAACGATAATGCTTGTTCCGGTCTTTGTGATTTTCGAAAGGTATTTTCTAAACTTATGCGCGGCCTTGAAATCCAGCCCGCTCGTCGGCTCATCAAGCACAAGAGCCTTCGGGTCGTGAGCCAGAGCTCTTCCGATAAGAGCAAGCCTTGCTTCTCCTGTGGAGACCTCTGTTATTAGTCTTTCTTTCAGGTTCTCAATTCCAAGAAAAGAGAGATTCTTTTCGGCCTTCTGCTTCATTTCTTTAGTAACATAATCCTCATGCGGCACGCCTATGCTGGAAAAAAATCCGGATAGCACGGTATCAAAAATGGTTACCTCCTGCGCTATCTTAAACTGCAGGTAGGGCGTGACAATGCCCAGCAGGGAGCGCAACTGAAAAACATCCCACTTGTCCTCGCCGTATATCCTGCAAACTGTGGTATCTTCCGGCTCGGGGTAAAGCTCCCTGGTAATAAGTTTCATAAAGGTGGACTTACCCGAACCGTTTGGCCCGAGGATTGCGACATTCTCACCCGCCTTAATTACAAGATTCTTCATATCAGGCACCTTCATTCCGGTCTCGAAGTCATGTATAACGCTAACATTTTGGAATTCAATGATTGGTTTCATATTTAATTATACCAGTCCCTCCCTGCTTTATCACCATCTACTTCTCCCTGCCCAACAAAAAGCCCGCTGGTTTCCCGGCGGGCCATAGTTCATCAAGGCAAGCAAGCTAAGAGCTTATCTATTTGTTCTTAATAGCTGCGACCATCGCAGGAACGACTTCAAAAAGATCCCCTACAATTCCATAGGTCGCAATCTCAAATATAGGAGCGTTTGGGTCCTTGTTTATGGCTATTATGGTCTCTGACGACTGCATACCGGCCATGTGCTGGATAGAGCCTGAAATTCCGCAGGCAATATAAAGTTTAGGGCAAACTGTCTTGCCGGTCTGTCCGACCTGATGCGAGTATGGAATCCAGCCCGCATCTACCGCAGCCCTGGAGGCCCCGACCGCGCCGTTAATAAGCTCGGCCAATTCCCTGATAACCGCAAAGTTCTTGGCTTCACCCAGGCCCCTGCCGCCGGAAACGATGATATCAGCTTCGGAGAGATTTACAGTTGATTCCACTTCCTTGACAAACTCCAGCATTTTGGTCCTGGATTTTAAAATATCCGCAGCAAACACTTTGGTAATTATCTTCCCTTTCCTGGAAGCATCCGCCACGGCTTTCTTGAATACTTTATGCCTAACCGTGGACATCTGCGGTCTGAAATTTGTGCAGGTAATTGTAGCCATCAGGTTTCCGCCGAAGGCCGGACGGGTCTGAAGAAGCAATCTCGTATAACCGTCAATATCAAGCTGAGTGCAGTCCGCGGTCAGCCCGGTCTCAAGCATTACGGCAACTTTGGGAATAAAAGAACGCCCCACGGCAGTCGCGCCTGTAAGCACCATATTCGGTTTGTATTCCTCGCAGAGTTCAGCCATGGCCATAGCATAGGTGTCATCCTGAAAATCCTTGAGTTGCGGAGTATCAACTACATATACATTATCCGCGCCATACTCTATCAGCTTCTGCGCCTCGCAGGTGACCCCGTCTCCCAGCAGCACCGCGGAGAGCTCTTCTCCGAGTTCGTTGGCAAGCTGTCTTCCCTTGCCGAGCAGTTCATAAACTACGCTCGCGATCTGCCCTTCACGCTGTTCCGCAAAAACCCAGATACCCTTGTAAAGCGAGAGGTCCTGGTCTGAAACCTTCCTGTCTATTTCTATCAGGATGGCTTTGAATTTTTTGCAGGCGTCAAGGCAGGCTCCGCAGTAGTTGCACTTCATGACATCAATGATTGCTTTCTTGTCCACATAGGTTATTGCGCCCTGCGCGCAAGTCGGAATGCATAATTTACAGCCTACACATTTTTCTGTTATTACTCTGATGGCCACAAATCCCTCCAA
>JBAXDA010000332.1:0-2185 GCA_037141215.1 Candidatus Firestoneibacteriota bacterium
TTTGTTGAGGTCTGCCGTCTATCGACAGACCTTTGGAGGTCCTATGAAAAAAGTAATTTTTGGAATGCTTGCCCTTGCATTTATTCTCGCAGGGTGTGGTGGAGGGAAGCCCGAAAGTACTGCTCCCGCAGCAGGTGAGGTTTCTGTCGGAACGGCAGCGCCTGCAGGAGGAGAGTTAAAGTCAAGAACTCCGAAAGCGGAGGAAATAGGCAAGGCTGTGGTCTGCCCTGTTATGGACACAAAATTCAAGGTTGCAAAAGATACGCCGGTTTTTGATTACAAGGGAAAAGCGTATTTTATGTGCTGCGGCGGCTGCCCCGGGCCATTCTCTAAGAACCCGGAGAAATACGCAAAGTAAATTAACGTTCTTAAAGTTAAAACGTTTTTAAGGTTCTTAAGGTTACAAGAGGAAAAAGGCGGGCTGATTGCCCGCCTTTTATTATTGGCTTTACTTGTTTTCTTTCTCTTCTTTGGCTTTTCTTCTGTCTTCGGCTATTTTCTTGATCTCCTTTAACATTTCCGCTTCATCTTTCTCAAACTCTTTCATCTTTGCTTTCTGCTGTTCCAGCAACAGGGGCAGGCACTCTTTCATTATCAAAGGCGTTGCCGCCACCATCTTTTTGCCGGTCGGCGACTCATAGAATTTTATTATGTCGTTAATCTCGGAGTTTGTCATGTATTTGTCATAAATCGGTATGGAAAGGTCCAGCATTTCCTGCATGGATTTTTCGTTGAGCAGGTTTTCCAGCCTTTTTTCAATATATTTTTTTGTAAGCGCCTGCGTCTCCGCATCCATTTGTTCATCTTTTGTTTTCTCGGCAATCATTTTAAAGGTATACTGTTTCATTTGTTCAAGCATCTGTCCGGCCAGTTTTGCCCCGCCCGTCAGTTCCAGAAGTTTCTTTATATCCGCAATGTTCTTTTCACTGCCGGTTGTTCCTGCGGCAAAGAGCGGCGCAGCCAGAAGCAGAACCAGAGCAAGGACTGAAAAAAGCTTTTTCATAACTTCCCCCCTTTATTCCTTGAAAAATATTAATGAAGCGGAGTTAGTGCAGTATCTTTTCCCGGTCGGCTTCGGGCCGTCATCAAAAACATGGCCCAGGTGGGCCCCGCACCGGGCGCAGAGCATCTCGGTCCTAATCATATTAAAACTCGTATCCTCTACATAAATAATATTAAGTTCAGAGACCGGCTTGAAAAAACTTGGCCAGCCGGTGCCGGAATCAAATTTTGCGTCAGAGAGAAAAAGGCCGGTTCCGCAGCAGACGCAGTTATAAACACCTTTCTCTTTGTATTTGTCATAAATACCGGTGCAGGCAGGTTCTGTTCCCTTAAACCTGGTTATTTTAAACTGCTCCGGAGTCAAAAGTTTCCGCCATACGGCTTCGTCATTTACTATTTTTTCGAGCTCTTCAACGGCGTTCTTTTTAACATTAAAAATCTTCACTTTACCGGGTTTTAAAGAATATGCCTTGTTTTCCATGGCCCCGCAGCCTCCTGCCAATACCGCCATAATGAATAGGATTATAAAAGTTCTCATTTTTCCACCCTTTAAGCAAATGTTAGCATACCTGACCTGTTCTTGCAATGCTTTTGGCAGTCTTGAAGTTTTCCCGGAGAAATATGTTATAATAGTCAAATGAAACAACTCTTATTGCTTTTGACTCTATTCTCCGCCGCTTATGGAGCGGACTGGCCCCAGTTCCGGGGCAATGACGCCCTTACAGGGGTTTCAACCGAGGCCATAGGAGAGAAGCCCTCCCTGCTCTGGGCTTACGAGACCAAAGAAAAGATACAGACCCAGGCGGCTATTGCCGGCAACACGGCTTTCATCAGCGCGGAGAAAAAGATCTTTGCTCTTGAACTTTCCTCCGGAAAGCTTCTCTGGAAATTTGAGAAACCCGACTGGCAGCCCTCCCCTTCCGGCTCTATTAAATCCTCGCCTCTTGTTTCCGGGGGAGCGCTTTATTTTGGAACCGCTTCCGGGAAATTTTACGCCCTTGACTCCTCTTCCGGCAGGCTAAAATGGTCGTTTGACGCAGAGTCTAATATCGTAACTTCTCCTATTCAGAAAGACGATAAGGTGCTTTTCGGCACCTATGCGGGGAATTTGTACTCGTTAAACAAAGCTGACGGCAAGTCAGCCTGGATGCTGGAGTTTGGTATTCCAATCTATGCTTCCCCC
>JBAXDA010000333.1:0-2183 GCA_037141215.1 Candidatus Firestoneibacteriota bacterium
CCGGCGGAATGCATGGCGTTTCTAGCTGCTTCTGAAGCCAGGTCGGAAGTCGCGGACTTCTCGTCAGCAATATGCCTTTCCGACATACCGGTCCTGGTCTTTATCCACTCATCCGTGGTATCAACTATTTTTTCCAGGTCTTTGTTGGTAAGTATTTTTTCCGGCGTGAAAGAACCCGTGCCGATTATCTTTCCCTTAAGCTTACTCATTTTCTGCTGCTCCTAACTTTTGGATTTCCTCTCGTATATGTGTATTAACATCCGCTGTAACTGATTTCGCAGCCGTTTTAATAGCGTTTTTAATGGCTTTTACGCTGGAACTCCCGTGCCCGATAAAGACCTGTCCGTCAATGCCCAGGAGCGGAGCAGCGCCGTGTTCCGCGTAATCAGTCTTCTTGATAAGCCCTCTAAATACAGGCTTTACAAGCCAGGCGCCGAATTTAATAAAAATGCTGGAATTCTGCAATTCAACTTTGAGTATCTGGAAGAACCTGGTGGCAATGCTTTCCGCGAACTTTAGTATAATATTTCCTATAAAACCGTCGCAGACAATAACATCCGCCTTGTCCCCGACAATATCCCGCCCTTCCACATTACCCACAAAATTCAGCCCGGACTCGCGAAGCAATTTTGCAGCCTCCGAGGTAAGCTCGTTCCCCTTTTTTTCTTCCTCTCCGACAGAGAGCAGCCCTATTCTCGGATTTTCCGGCTCGCCGATGTATTTCAGGTACACGCTTCCCATAACAGCGAATTGCAAAAGATGTTTTGGTTTATTGTCGGCATTGGCTCCCACATCAAGCACAAGGCACTTTCCCTTAAGCGAAGGGAAAAAAGCCGCTATAGCCGGACGGGAAACATTTTTTATTCTTCCAAGCACAAAAAGCGCGTGAGCCATTACGGCGCCGGTATTGCCTGCGGAAATAATCGCGTCAGCCTTCCCTTCTTTGACAAGATTCATCGCCACCATAAGAGAAGAATCCTTCTTCTGCTTGTAAGCTTCGGTGGGGGTGTCATTCATGGTCACAATTTCGGAGGCGTGGACTATGGAGATAGGCAGGTTCTTAACCTTGAATTTCAGCATGTAGCTGTCAAGCTCGGCTTTGATCTTTGCTTCATCGCCGACCAGTATAACTTCTATCCCGAATTCTTTCGCAGCGGCTACGGCTCCCCTTACTTCGGTCTCGGGGGCGTTGTCTCCGCCCATCGCGTCTAAAGCGATTTTCACCTAGACCTCGATAACTTCTTTTTTGCCGTAATAACCGCAGTTCTCACAGACCCTGTGAGGAAGTTTGTGCTGCTTGCACTGCGGGCAGACGGAAAGGCCCGGTGCCTTTAATTTCCACTGAGATCTCCTCGTGTCCCTTCTTGCCGCGGAGAATCTCCTTTTTGGATTTGCCATATTATTTTTCCCCCTTCAATTTTATCTGGCCGAACGGGTTGTTCTTTACAGGCCCTTTGCAGTTGCATTTCTTCTTGTTAAGATCAGCGCCGCAATAGGAGCACAAACCCTTGCAGGATTCCTTGCAGACCGGGTTCATGGGCAGTTCAAGAAGAATCGTCTGCCGCATATCCTCGTCAAGATCAAGAATATCCCCTTCTAATACCAGTTCATCAACCTCGGCCGGACCCAGCTCTCCCTCTTCGTTCACGCCGTCTTTAACGTAAACAAGGTCGAATTCCGGCTGAAGCTTTTTTTTAATTGTTTTCAAGCACCTGCTGCATTCCAGAACTATTGTCGCCGTGAGTTCGCCTTTTACACGGAACCTGAAGCCCAGGTTGTATATTGTTGCTCTGCACTCTACAAGCCCTTCTATTACAAGTTCTTTCCCGCTAAAACCCAGCTCTTTCGCGGCTTCTTCAAAAGCCACTTCCGTCACCGGGCCCGCAAGGTCCTTAATGTTTATTTTCAATTTATACTTCCTGACAGGCGCCATAAATGCCAATAAATCGCGCTCTTCTGCAATATACGAAAAAACAACAACAGAAATCCGCAAGGATTTCTGGACTTTTCAGGCGCCTTAAAAGCAATGTTTTACCTGCTTTAGAATTGTTTAACATTATATAGCAGTCTTTGTCTCAAAGTCAAGGTCTAATTGGCTTATAAATAAAAGGCTTTACATAGGGCCTTGATTGAATTACAATCAGCATATTGTATTTTTGAGGGGGCAGAATGAGCATACTTAC
>JBAXDA010000334.1:0-2176 GCA_037141215.1 Candidatus Firestoneibacteriota bacterium
CTTACATCTTTTTATGATTTTTCCAATTGATTTTGCTTTTTTTGCCTTTCAACGGAGGGCGGGTTTTCTGACCCGCCTCTTTAATTGAATTTAAAAATTATTACAAACTCAATATAATTCCCAATATCTGCGTAATTATTGCACTGAGCAAGAAGTAGGCTGCGGTCGTCGAAATCTCTTTTCATAGCAATTCGATTGCCTGTTTTGGCGAAAGTCTTCCCATTTCAGTTTTATCGAAGTCGGAGTCGAAACTTACAATCCGGCAATTTAATTCTTTAACATCTTCGGACTTTTCCTGCTCGAGAAGAAGTTCGAGCCAAATATTAGTATCAACAAGAAAAATCACTTTCCCCACCATTCTGCGGATTTATGTTGGAGCTCAAGGGACTTGAACTTGGTGCGATACTCCTTAAGGCCTCCAGCCCAGGCAAGCTTGATTTTATTGGATTTAAAACTTCCGCACTTTAGAACTTGCGCACTTCTACCTTGGTCTTCTACCTGACAGCCATGCGTGAAAATTATTTTCCACAAAAGAACGCAAGGATCACATAGAAAGAACATATATCATGTATGATAAAACCTAACTCTTTGCGTTCTATGTGCTCTTTCGTGGTGAATAACTCTTCTCTTTTCCGCACTTCCTGCCTGCCTTGTTTATTTAATTTCAGTTATGGATGCCTGAGTTTATTGATTTCATCAGGCTGGAGTCCAGTTTTAGCGGCAATGGTGTCGTCGTCAAGGATATCAAGCAGGGATTTTGCGATTTTTAAACGTTCTTCCGCCTTCCCTTCCGCTTTCCCTTCCGCTTTCCCTTTTGCCTCACCTTTGGCCTCACCTTCCGCTCTTGCGCTGTCTATGACGTTATTCAAGTCCCAGTAGCATTTCAAGCTTTCCTCGTATTCTGCAAGCTGTTGCTGGTTGTAGTTGGCGATTTCGGCCTCGCCGAAAAGTTTCTTGAAAATCCGTTCCTTGAGTTTTGCAGGACGTTCGTCAAGCTCGCCAAGATTTTTCAGCAGGTACAGCCATTTGTCGAAATGCGTATGGCACTGCTCAAGCGTCTTCTGGAACTTCGGCATTTCCAGATAGACAAATGTGAGTTTATCATAGAAAATCTTACTGGTTTCGATATCGGACAGTTTCACCCGGTAGATTAGCTTTTCACTGTCATCCTTGTCCTCTTGGAAGATGAAGTCGAGAATGCCAATGGTATAGACGGCCTTCAGATCGTAGTTCCAAGTACCCTTCTGTGCCTGTTCACGGATGGGGAAGGTGGAATAGAAGACGGAACGCTCCTTGAAAAAATCCTGCTTGGCCTTCTGCATCTCGACAATGAACTTCTCGCCGCTGCGGCTTTCGCAATAGATATCGAAAATAGCCCTGCGGTCGGCGTCGAGCGAACCAATCCGTTCATTTTTCAGGAAGGAGATGGACTTGAGCTCACCTTCCTCATCGCGGAGAAGCTCGTTCAGGAAATCCATGAGGATGTCCTTGTTCGCCTCCTCGCCGAAGAGTTTCTTGAAACCGAAGTCGGTGAATGGGTTTATGAATTTGCCTGACATGCAGTATCTCCAGTAGGAATAATAGAAAACACTCTTCTAACTTACATCTTTTTATGATTTTTCCAATTGATTTTGCTTTTTTTGCCTTTCAACGGAGGGCGGGTTTTCTGACCCGCCTCTTCCTCGGACGGCTCGCCCGTCTTGAAACAGTCATATCCGATTAAAATCTGAATATGGGCTCATTAATTGAATTTAATAAAAAATACACACTCATTATAATTCCCAATATCTGCGTAATTATTGCACTGAGCAAGAAGGGGGTTAAAATCCAAATATGGCATCAAATATAGCTTTTAACAGTTTATGTTACGCCCAGTTCAGTAACATCTGTAGATGCAAATATTGCACTGAGCAAGAAGGGGTAGTCTCCATATTTCATCCTTTCCCATCTCAGCATTTTAGGATGCAAATATAGCTGACTAAAGTTAAAATCCAAATATGGCATCAAATATAGCTTTTAACAGTTTACGTCACGCCCATTTAAGTAACATTTGTAGATGCAAATATTGCACTGAGCAAGAAGTGCAGCCTTCTATCTTACATCTTTTTATGATTTTTCCAATTGATTTTGCTTTTTTTGCCTTTCAACGGAGGGCGGGTTTTCTGACCCGCCTCTT
>JBAXDA010000335.1:0-2169 GCA_037141215.1 Candidatus Firestoneibacteriota bacterium
GGTCTCGGAGCGCCTCCGATTGAATGGGCTTCCCGGGCTTGCGCCTGAGGCTGCCTGGCGCCAAACGCGTTCATCTCTTTATGCTCATAAGATACTTTCTGCGCGGGTTTCCTTGCTTCAACATGTTCTTCAAGCGCCTGCCGGTCCTCAACCTTCACCTGAACCCTGAAGAGGAACTTCAACACTTCTTCCTTAATATTCCCTATCATTTCCGAGAACATCTGAAAACCCTCTTTCTGATATTCAATAAGCGGATCTTTGCCGGCATAACCGCGCAGGCCTATCCCGGATCTCAGGTGATCCATATTGTAAAGATGATCCTTCCATTTATTGTCAATGCTCTGAAGCATTATCATCCGTTCAAAGAAACGCGTTACCTCTGAGCCATTGGCGGCTTCCCGGGCAGAGTAGAGCGCGAGAACCTGCTTTTCAAGTTCCTCTCTTAACTGTTCCTGGCTTAGGAGCCGGAGTTCTTTCTGTCCGATCTCATAATTAAAGTTAAAGAGATCCAATACTTTGGTTTTCATGCCGGAGATATCCCACTCAAGTGACGCTTGTTTTTCCGGGGCATAGGTTTCCATGAGGTTATTAAGCTCGTCATTCAGCCACTTCAAGACCTGTTCTTTTACATCGTTCTTTTTAAGTATATCCCTGCGCTGGGTATATACTATTTCCCTCTGCTTGTTCATGACATTGTCATACTCAACGGTGTGTTTCCTGTATTCAAAGTTCATGCCTTCCACGCGTTTCTGGGCGCCTTCAATAGTTTTGTTTATCCAGGGATGCGTAATGGGCGTGTCTTCTTCTATCTTGAAGGTATCCATAATTTTTATCATTCTTTCGGAACCGAAGACCCGCATCAAGTCGTCTTCCAGAGAAAGGAAGAATTTTGAAGAACCCTGGTCTCCCTGCCTTGCGCAGCGGCCCCTGAGCTGGTTGTCTATGCGTCTGGATTCGTGCCTCTCCGTGCCTGTTATATGCAGGCCTCCGAGAGCGGCGACGCCTTCACCGAGCACGATATCTGTTCCGCGCCCTGCCATATTAGTGGCCACCGTGACCGCGCCCCTCTGCCCTGCCATGGAGATAATTTCCGCTTCCTGCTCGTGGAATTTGGCGTTAAGCACCTTGTGCGGGACTCCGCGCCTGTTCAGCGCGAGTGAAAGTTCTTCGTTTCTTTCAATGGAGATGGTGCCGATAAGCACCGGCCTTCCCTCTTCATTCAGTTTTTTTACGTCTTCGACAATTGCCTTGATCTTTTCCTTCCGGGTTTTGTAAATCTCATCATCAAAATCATTCCTGATCATAGGTTTATTCGTCGGTATCATAGAAACGCCGAGTTTATAGGTATGTGAAAGCTCCTCGGCTTCGGTCTCCGCCGTACCGGTCATGCCCGCGAGTTTTTTATACATTCTGAAGTAGTTCTGAAGGGTAATAGTGGCCAGGGTCTGGTTCTCCCTCCTGATATCCACTCCTTCTTTGGCCTCTATGGCCTGGTGCATACCGTCCGACCAGCGCCTTCCCGGCATTAAGCGCCCCGTAAACTCGTCAACAATAAGTATCTCTCCGTCCTTAACAATATAATCAACATCCTTCTTGTAAAATGTATGGGCTTTAAGGGCGTTGATAAGATGATGTACATAATCCATATGCAGGCCGTCAAACAAATTCGGCATTTCAAGAAGTTTTTCTGCCTTCGCGACGCCGGCTTCGGTAATGGAAAGCGTCTTATGCTGCTCTTCTACCTTAAAATCCTCGTCTCTTTTGAAATACGGCGCAAGTTTGTTCAGCCGGTAGTATTTGTCCGTGGATTCATCCGCCGCTCCCGAGATAATCAGCGGGGTTCTGGCTTCGTCTATAAGTATGCTGTCCACCTCGTCTACAATGGCGTAATTGTGCTTCCGCTGGACCACATCCTTAAGATTTGTAGCCATATTGTCGCGGAGATAGTCAAAACCAAATTCATTATTAGTGCCGTAGGTGATATCGCATGCGTACGCTTTCTGTCTTTCCTCGGAGCTGGAATCGTTCCTGATACAGCCCACCGAGAATCCGAGATAATTGTAAATATTTCCCATTCCTTTAAAATTGCCCTTACCGAGAGAGTCCCTTTCCGCAAGATAGTCGTTTACGGTGACAATATGAACGCCTTCGCCTGTAAGGGCATTCAGA
>JBAXDA010000336.1:0-2157 GCA_037141215.1 Candidatus Firestoneibacteriota bacterium
CTATGAAGGTAAAACAGATTTCTATATTTCTGGAGAACAAAAAAGGCAGACTGCTTGAGGCCCTGAAAGTTCTGGGACGGGAAAAAGTCAACATAAGGGCGCTTTCCATCGCTGATACCAACGATTTCGGTATCTTGCGCCTTATTGTTGCCGATCCGGAGAAAGCAAAAGTGGTTCTTGAACAGGACGGCTTTACGGTAAAAGAGAGCGATGTTATTGCGATTGTCGTTACCGACGAACCCGGAGGACTGGCAAATGTGCTTTCAGTACTAAACAAAGCAGAAATAAATGTAGAATACATCTATGCCTTTGCGGATAAACAGGAAGCCGACGCAGTGGTGGTTCTAAGAACAGAGAATATTGATGAGGGCGTTAAAACCTTGAAAAAGGCAGGCGTAAAGATGTTGAGCCCTAAGGAAATATATAATTTATAAGCAAAAATTGACAATTTAGCGATTAACGATTGACTATTTTATGTGTCTCCGACCGAAAACATATTTTGCGCGACGCGCTACCCTAAATCGTCAATTGTCAATCGTCAAATCGTAAATATCCTCAGGCTTTCTTAACAAAGATACACGCCCTTCTCGGAATTATTACCTTTACTCCCGGCTCTTCAAATCTTTTATTTATCAGCGCGGTTAGTTCTGCCTGTTTCAAGGGGTCTATAACATCAACCGAAGCGGCTCCGCAGGCCTTTACCAATTCTTCGAGATTTATCTGTCCGCCTTTCTCCCCTTTCGCGGTCTCTCCGGTCAGAGGCGTCGGCTGGTGCCCGGTCATCGCGGTAGTGGAATTATCCAATATCATTATCAGCAGGTCGGCTTTATTATTAACCGCCGTTATCAGGCCGGTTATGCCGGAATGCATAAAAGTAGAATCCCCGATTACAGAAACTACTCTCTTTACGCCCTGAGAGGCAATGCCGATACCTTTTCCTATTGACGCGCCCATGCAGAGACAGGAGTCCATTGCATTTAGGGGCGGAGCGAAGCCCAGAGTATAACAGCCGATGTCGCCCGTGATAAAAGACGGATTCGCTGCCTTTAGCGCCTTAAAGGTCTCTCTATGTCCGCAGCCCGGGCAGAGTACAGGCGGCCTTTTGGGAAGGTCTTTCACAGCTGCAGGTTTTATTCCTTTTAGAGCGGCTGCCACGGCATCCGGACCGAGTTCGCCTTCGCGTTTTATATGCCCGCTAAGCTTGCCTTTTATTTTATCAGAATATCTACGCGCAAGCTCTTCAACTACCGGCTCGCCTTCCTCAATGACCCAGACTTCCTCGTGATCCTTTACAAATTCCTTTATGAGCTCTTCTTTGACCGGATAAAAAGCTACTTTAAGCACGGAATAACCTTCCGAATATTCTTTTGCGTATGCATAGCCTATGCCTGCCGCTATTATTCCTTTTTTAGAACCTGTTCTTTCAAGTGTATTATATTTCGTTCCTATTTCTTTCAGTTTTGCCTGCTTATCATTCAAGGCTTTGTGCAGTCTTACGATATGGTTCGGAACCGCGACGAAACGCGAAGGATCCTTTGAGGTGTTTATTTCGTTTTCTTTGCCTATCTCTTGCGGTTCAACCGGCGAGGCGCTATGCGAAAGGCGGGTCAAGCTTCTCAGTATTACCGGAAGTTGATACTCTTCTGAAAGATCAAAAGCTTTCTTTACCATATCACGGGCTTCCGCCGAGTCCGACGGTTCAAAGACGGGAAGCTTCGCGAAAGCCGCGAAAACCCTTGTATCCTGCTCATTTTGGGAAGAATAGGCCCCCGGATCATCCGCTACGACTAGGACCAGGCCGCCTCTGGCGCCGAGATATGCCGCGGTCATTAACGGATCAGCCGCGACATTTAACCCTACATGTTTCATGGAGCAGAGCGCCCTCCTGCCTGCAAAAGAGACGCCGATGGCAACCTCCAAAGCTACTTTCTCGTTTATTGACCATTCCGCTTTGCCTTTAAAATTTTTTGCCAGATACTGGAGTATTTCGGTCGCAGGAGTACCCGGATAACTTGTAGCGTAAGAAAGGCCCGCCTCTATGGCTCCGCGGCCGATGGCTTCATTCCCTGTCATTAAGATCTTTTTCCCCATATGAGCCTTCCTTTAAATATATTTTAAAGCCTGCTAAACTTTCAGGTTGTTTGTTTTGATAATATC
>JBAXDA010000337.1:0-2157 GCA_037141215.1 Candidatus Firestoneibacteriota bacterium
CCTTTATCCTCAGGGAATCCGAAGATAGAAGCACGCCCTGCTTAAACGGCACGCCCGTTGTAACCGGCGCCTTGAGCCTGGACACCCCGGCGGCCTCTTCTATATAGAGAGGCGCTCTGCCCAGGCCGCCTGCTTGAGCGAAGATTGCCGCGAAGAAAGAAACAAGGAAAAACAGTATTTTTTTCATAGTCCCTCCGCATAAATTATAGCATAAACAGGCTATTCAATAAACACTTGACTCTGAGAGCATTTACCTGCTATTTTGGAAATATTCACGGAGGCCGAATGAACTACAAGATAAACTGGACCAATCCCTATAAAACAGGCGGCAAATTTTGGCTTAAAGGGAATCTGCACACGCATACCACCCTGTCTGACGGGAAGTCCTCTCCCGGGGAAGTTGCGGGTTTTTATACCGAAAAAGGCTATGGCTTCCTCGCAATAACCGACCACGGAAAGGTTTTTGACGGAAAAAATCTGCGTATGGGGCCGCTTATGATTTCAGGCGTAGAAGCTGATTTTGATCACGGGAATCACACCTGCATAACCGCACTCAATGTTAAGGACATAAAATACTCAAGGGAAACACCCCAGCAAAGCCTCATTAACGCCAATAAAGACAAATGCCTTGTCGTATTGAACCATCCCGACTGGCAATTTGTGGAACACTACACGATAGATAAGCTTATGTCTTTCGAGAATTACCGCGGAATTGAGATATACAACAGCGTGATTGAAAGGCTTGAAGGCTCCCCACTCTCCACCGCCAAATGGGACAGATTGCTTAGCGCCGGAAGAAAAGTCCTCGGTCTGGCAAACCAGGACACGCACAGGCCGTCGGACTTCCTGGATTGCTGCAATGTGGTGAGGATAAAACAAAAAACTGCCGCTGAAGTTTTCAAGGCAATGATGACTGGGAATTTCTACTGTTACTTCGGTGTCAAAATTAAGGAAATAGGAAGGACGAAGAACACTATACATGTAAAAACCGAGAACGCGGAAGTAATAAGATTTATAGGCTATTTCGGCAGGGTCTTAAAGAAAGTAACAGGGAAGTCGGCAAGCATGAGCTTTGACGAGCCAATAGATAATCCTGAGGCGCTAAAATATATCAGGGTTGAATGTTTGGGCAAGGGCGAAGAAATAAGCTGGTCTCAGCCCTTCTTCCGAGAATAGAAACTCCAGGCTCGTTCATAATATAATGTAAGGCTACAGCCCAAGGAACTTGATGGCTCCGCCGCAGAGAAAGATTGCGAGGCCTGCAAGCGCGTGTGAGAATCTTTCGAGTTTCTGGACAGGAAGTTTTGAGAGGCCAAAGACAGCAGCCAGTACTATCGTTATCATCGTACCTATTGTCACCAGACCGAAGACCCCTGCCACGACAGCCACAGAGAACATTCCTCCGCTTGTTGCCGCCGGATACATGATTAGAGGAATCAGCGGCTCACAGGGTCCGAAAACAAATATTATGAAGAGCACCCAGGGCGTCAGGCTCTTTTCTTTGGAAATATGCGGATGCGTGTGCTCTCCAAGATGGCTGTGGGTGTGAGCATGGGCTCTTTCTTCGTGCTCATGCGGATGCTCGTGATGCTTATTTCGGTACGCCCTGTGCAACCCCCAGATAAAATAGGTAAATCCAAAAATCAGCAGAAGCCAGGCGGCAATATCTCCCCTGTGGGACTCTATTGCTTCCATTTTGAATACCGCGGCTCCGATTGCTATACCGACAAACCCAAGCAGGACAGAGCTGAGTATATGGCCTAAACCACAGAGGAAAGTTATAAGGACGGTCTTAAAGGTACTCCATTTTCTCGCTTTGGAAAGGACTATAAAAGGCAGGTAATGATCGGGCCCGATGACCGTATGGATAAAGCCCAGCGTTGCGGCGGTTCCGGCAAGCAGTATCAATTCATTTGACATAAGCCAAGCCTTTAATTAATGCATTGATTTTGGGCTACTACTTTCTTTTCCCTTTAATAGAGTGTTTTCTTCTTATATTTCTGAGATACCAGAACAGGAAAGCTGTCAGCAACGCGCACGCAAGGAGCGCGGAGATAAGAGCGCTGTGCTCATAGAGTTGACCGGCAAATTCATGTACATCTGCTATAACCCCTCCCAGGATAAGGAAAACATTCACCCAGATAAAAGCTCCCAGGT
>JBAXDA010000338.1:0-2108 GCA_037141215.1 Candidatus Firestoneibacteriota bacterium
TCGGTGGCCATATCAACAGAGTCTTTTACTTCGTTAAAATCTATTTTCTTTCCATCGTCAAGATTTTTATTGAGCTCCTCCAGCACTTCTTTCTTTTTCTCAAGAAGTATCTTCTTGAAGCGCTTGATTTCCGGCCTTGAAAGTCTTTTGACCTTACGGGCTTTTGCTCTCTTTGTCGTTCTCTTTGCCGTTCTTTTTGCCGGCGCCTTTTTAGCTTTAGCTTTTTTAATCTTCTTCTTCATTATCGTTCTCCTCACCATGGCATTCTTCGTAATAAAAACATTCCTTGCAGCAGCCCTCTATCATACTTCCGGACTCGCTGCACTGTTCGTAGCTTTGGCATTCTTCGCAGCAGTAAAGCACGGTAACACTCCTCCTTCCTGATTATTTATTTTTCGGCGTCAATATAATTTCCACCGGCAGCCTGAAGCCTCGCATCCCAGACCACTTTTACCGTATTGAGGTTCTTGTCATCCTGACCGTTTATGACATTACCAAGATTCTTCAGAAACATAATGTATTCGTAAACTTCTTTGGTTATCTTTTCTCCCGGAGCAAGCACTGGTATGCCGGGGGGATATGGGCAGATTATTTCCGCGCTTACCATCCCGATGGCTTCCTTGAATTGTATCTTCTTTGTGTTGGAAAAAGAAGCGTCCCTCGGAGAAAGCACCACTTCTGATTCCTTTTCCGGCATCCTAACCGAAGAAACCGTCTTTATCAGTTCTTCGTTGGGAGTATAACCTTTTTTTATCTCCTTCAGGGCTTTCAAAAGCCTGTGAATATCTTCTTTGGTATTGCCCAGGCTCATTATTGCCAGCACATTTGTCGGCGCTGCGAATTCCACCTGTATGCCGTACTGTTTATTCAGGATCCTGGATACTTCATACCCGGAATTACCTGCTGCTCTCGTATCTATCGTAAGCTTTGTCACATCAACATCATAAATACCTTCTCTGCCGATGACTTCTTTGCCAAAACACTCCATTCCTGCCGCTTTAATATCGGTCCTGGCCTCATTCGCCATATTAATGACTTTTGAGAGTATTTCCCTGCCCTGTGTGGCCATCTGCATCCTGGCAACATCCAGGGAGGCCATCAATATATATGAAGGGCTTGTGGTATGCAGAAGCTGGAGAATACGTTTCAGCTTAAGAATATCCACCGTTTTCCGCGCGTGAAGCATGGAAGCCTGCGTCATCCCGGAGATGATCTTGTGCGTGCTTTCCACGCACATATCCGCCCCCCCTTCCATAGCAGAGAGCGGCAGGTCGGGATGGAATTTCAAATGCGGGCCGTGCGCCTCATCGACCAGCAGAATCTTTTTGTATTGATGCGCTACCCTTACAATTTCCCTGATATCTGCGGCAATGCCGTTATATGTGGGACTGGTAATCAGTATCGCTTTCGCGTCCGGATTTTCTATTATCTTCTCTTCGACCTGCTTGGGGGTGACATTACAAATAACGCCAAGCTCGAGGTCGTACTTCGGATAAAGATAAACCGGTATCGCTCCGCTTAGTATTACCCCGGCAAGGACGGATTTGTGCGCGTTCCTGGGAATGATTATCTTCTCTCCAGGAGAACAAACCGAAAGTATCATCGCCTGGTTGCCGATAGTAGTCCCGTTTACCAAAAAGAAGGAAAAATCCGCGCCGTAGGCCTCAGCGGCAAGTTTCTGCGCTTCCTTTATGACAGTTTTCGGGTCCTGCAAAGAATCCACTTCTTCAAGAAGCGTAAGGTCTATGTCAAATATCCTTGACCCTACAAAGTCCCTGAACATTTTTGGAATCCCGTCGCCGTGCTTGTGCCCAGGCGTGTGAAAAGAGATCTTTTTCTTTTTCGCGTAGTTAACGACCGCGGTGAAAAGCGGGGTCTTTAACTGCCGTTCAGAGTATTCCAATGTAGCTCCGTTAAGGCTTCCTGTGATTACACAGATTAGTGTGAAGCGATTACACTGATATGCAATGGAATTATCGGTGTAATCATTTTATTGTATGAAAATATAACATACCGCATTATAGATTGCAATATGTATTTTGGGGCGGTTTAACGGGCTAAAAGGCTGTTTTGGAAGAGGAAAAACAGACTGCCCGGACTTCGAGGGG
>JBAXDA010000339.1:0-2085 GCA_037141215.1 Candidatus Firestoneibacteriota bacterium
AAGAAAGCTGGAGATAGTTGAGCCGTTCGTGGAGTAAGTTATTACTTTTGAGTTCTCGCATTTCATGAGCCCGGTCTCGGTCAACCCCGCGGCCAACAACCTATACAACAGATATTTAGAAATGATAAAACGATGAAAAATTTTCAACAGCAATAAAGGAGACAGAACTCATGCCAAAAGAAAAGAAGCAGAGCAAAGCAACCCCGAAACAGGTAATTGATTTTCTTATGGAGATAATTGAAATGCTTCCGGAGGCCGTCAAAAACCTGCCCGCGGATATGAAAGAGAGAAAATACTGGGAGCAGATCTTTAAGAAAGGGAAACCCGCGGACCGTGTAATGGAAGTGCTCAGGGAACTTCCGGCTTTCACTTATATGAGGCCGAAAAAAGGCTCAAAAGCGGCCTGGACAAATGTATTCAAGAAACATATGGGCCTGGCGCAGATAGAAGGCCTGCTGAACTCCATAAAGAAATACGCGACCTTTACGCCTTGCGAGCGCAGGAAGGTGGTTTACTGG
The DNA here is from genome assembly GCA_037141215.1 of Candidatus Firestoneibacteriota bacterium. Taxonomy (GTDB): domain Bacteria; phylum Oederibacteriota; class D2-FULL-39-29; order D2-FULL-39-29; family CAIOVX01; genus JBAXDA01. Next base: position 519 of record JBAXDA010000339.1, read on the forward strand.
CGGGATGCTTTTGGCGCCGCGGAGATACATCAGAGGGTAAGACCCGAAGAGTCGGATGAATGGCTGCCGAATCCGCACCGCGGAACCACAACCTTCCAGAGATTTCAAGGCGAGCCGGTCTATCCCGCATTCATTACCGCGGATACTTATGGCCCCGTTACTTTTCCCAAGCAGGGAAAGATAAAAGAGAATATCGGCTATGCGCCGAGAACCACGCTGGCGTATTGCAGATGGCCCTGGGCCTGGCTTGAACCAAAAAAAGGAAATTTCAACTGGAAACTTATTGATAACTCGCTTAAAGCCGCAAAGGCTTCAGGTCAGACTGCCCAGTTGAGGTTCCAACCTTTCTCCTGCCCTATAAAAACTCCCCGCCCTTACGGGAAAAGATGCCCGCCGCTTCCCTTTGTGAATGCTCCCGAATGGCTCTGGGATACCGGCATCAGGTGGAACGAGAAAATGATTTATACCGCTTATGAGCTCGATCACAATGATCCTCTTTATGTGAAACACTTCGGAGATTTTATAAGAGCCTTCGGAGCTCGTTATGACGGGCATCCTGATCTTGAAAGTATAGATGTGGCTTATGGCGGGTTCTGGGGAGAGTCCGGCGGCAATACTTTGCCGGAAACTGCGGCAAAACTCGCGGATATTTACCTTAAGAGTTTTAAGAAGACCCAGTTGATGTTTATGCTTGGAACGGACGGACAGCATTACGCCCAGAAGCTGGCTAATAAAACAGGGAGGAGAATAGGTTTCCGTTCGGATTGCATAGGAGACCTAAAAGTTGGAAATTCTCCGGATGTTCCGGCAAAATTGAGCTGGAACCACACTTATGACGCCTATATGAAGGAAATATACGATTCCGGAGCAGGGGATAACTGGAAAAAGGGACCGGTTACTATGGAAACCTGCGGCAATGTAGCTACCTGGGTTTGTGACGGTTTCGACCTGGATAAAATAATATATGAAGGTTACCGTTACCATACTTCTATCTTTATGCCGAAGAATGTGTTTTATCCCGAGAAAGCAAGGGCGAAAATGCTGGAATTTGACAAGAAGATCGGCTACCGCTTTGCTCTGCGTCAGATACTTCTTCACCTTGACACCAGGGGAGGGGAGAAATTCCCTGTTGAGGTATATATTGACAATGTAGGCTGCGCTCCGATATACCGGCCTTACAAACTTGCACTGCGTTTCAGTCAGGGAAAAAAGGAAAAGGTTCTTACTTTCAAAGAAGATATCCGTAAGTGGCTGCCGGGCAATTACTGGTTCAAGGAAGAAATAGTCTTCCCGAAAGGCTTTGAACGCGGGGAGGTTAAGGTTTTTCTCGGTATCGTGAACGAGCAGGATAAGCCCTGCGTCTGGTTTGCCATAAAGGGTAAACTTGAGAACGGTTGGCATCCGGTTACGAGCGTTGAGGTAAAAGGATAAAATTATAAGAAAAGAAAAATAGAAAAACAGAAAGACAAAAAGATAGAAAAACAGAAAAACAGAAAAACAAAAAGACAGAATAACAGAAGACTAGAAAAACATAAAACAGAAATCAGAATACCAGAAAGAAAGAAAA
>JBAXDA010000340.1:0-2081 GCA_037141215.1 Candidatus Firestoneibacteriota bacterium
CTGTCAACGGTTGTTTGCTGACATAACAGAAACAAAAATGTATCTCACCGGCGGCATTGGGGCGGTAAAAAAGGGAGAAGCTTTCTCTTTTGCGTATGATCTGCCGAATTCAACCGCCTACGCGGAAACCTGCGCTGCAATAGGCCTGATTAATTTCGCGCACAGGATGCTGAAGAAAGATCTTGACGGAAAATACTCTGATTACATTGAACGGGCTCTTTACAACGGAGTCTTGAGCGGTGTCTCTCTGGACGGAAGAAAGTTCTTCTATGATAATCCGCTTGCGTCTTCAGGTAAACAACACCGGAAAGCGTGGTACGATTGTTCCTGTTGTCCGCCGAACATCGCCCGCCTTTTTGCTTCGCTTGGCAGTTATATTTATTCTGTCAGAGAAAAAGAACTTGTGGTGCATCAATATATTGCCGGCGTGACAACTCTGAAGGTATCCGAAACTGAAGTCCGTATCTCTCAAAGCACAAGATACCCCTGGGGAAATAAAATTGCTATTTCCGTTGACTCTGCAGAAAACATTAGTTTTACTCTTAAATTAAGGCAGCCCGGCTGGTGCGGTAGAATGCAGGTAAAGGTAAACGGTAAACCCGCAAAATCCAATGCGAATAAAGGTTATCTAAGCATTAATCGCTTCTGGAGAAAAGGCGACAAAATCTCCGTAATATTTAATATGCCCGTAAAGCAGCTGTATGCCGATCCGCGTGTCAGGCAGGATATCGGAAGGACCGCGCTTCAAAAAGGCCCGGTTGTCTATTGTTTTGAGGAGGCAGATAACCCGGCAGGAGCAGAGAGCCTTATTATTAAGCAGAGGAACAACTTTGAGGTGCTGCATAAAAAAAATTTACTTGGCGGTGTTGATATAATAAAAACTAACGGATTCTATTTGGAGAGCGTGGAAAAGCAGAAGCAACTCTACGGATATAGCGCCCCGAAGCTTAAAGAATGCGTTCTAACGGCCATTCCCTATTTTGCCTGGGAGAACAGGAAGCCGGGGAGCATGGCTGTTTGGGTAAAGAACACTGCGGATAACAACCTGAAATAGAAAAGTACGAACTGGAGATATATGAAAAAAATGATAATATTTCTGCTGCTTGCGTTGCTGTCTTGCGCTTGCCTTGCTCAGGATATAGACAAACAGGCAAGGGAGGAAGCAAACAAGGCCTTTAAAGAAAAACGGATAGACGTCAAGGGCTTTACCGAACTTATAGGAAAGATAAACAACGGCAAGTCGGCTGAGGTAATAAAGGAATTAAGTGAAGCTCCCCGGGCACCCAAGGCCTCTCTCTACAGCGACTGGCCGCAGTGGCTGGGGCCGAATCGCAACGGTTCATCTCCAGAAAAAGGACTGCTTCGCGAGTGGCCGTCTGAAGGTCCGAAAATGTTGTGGGCGTTTCCGGTAACCAAGGGCTGGGGCTCGGTATGTGTTTCTAAAGGTGAAGTGTTCTTGAGCGGGCTTGGAAAGAATTATACTATTCATTGTCTGGATGCTTTTACCGGAAAAGAGAAATGGAAGTTCGAGTATGAGCTGGGTCGGAAAAAATTGGATATCGGTTGGGGCTGGTGTCCGAGGGACACGATTGCTGCGACTGAGAAATACATATATTCACAGAATGAGCAGGGACAATTGTATTGTATAGACCGACAGAAAGGAACGAAGGTTAGGATGAGGGATTTAGATGCGGAGTATGGAACGAGCCATAATGACTGGAAGGGCTGGTGTCAATCTCCGCTTGTGGAAGACGGCATTGTCTTTATGGCAGCAGCAGGATTGAATTATAAACCGGGAGAGAAGGCAAGGTATTTCGGGTTTGACGCAGAGACAGGGAAGACCGTCTGGGAAGCTGTTGAGCCGCCCGGACCTACTCCGCATAGGTTTGGCGGCGCAGATCCTTCGCAGACTGCCTCTGTCGTATTTTTCGGAGGAGAGAAGTGCGCGCTTGTTACCGCAAACGGGAAACTCTTTGCCATACGCTTTAAGGACGGAAAGAAGATTTGGACCCACGAGAAAGCGCATGTTCAACAGCATATGACAGGCCCTATTATTATCGGCGACCAGATACTGCTCTCTC
>JBAXDA010000341.1:0-2065 GCA_037141215.1 Candidatus Firestoneibacteriota bacterium
TGGAAGCTTTTACATCTTCTTCCTTAGTCATCTCATAATAGTCTATCATCGCCTCGAACATTCCTCCCAGCATAAAGACACAGCCGTTCGTCGGAGATTTAGGCCTCGGGTCTCCCGCAATATTTGCCGGTATCGCCCAGGCGCCGGTATTTTTATCCTGCCAGTTAAGCAGGGTATCAATCAGGTGCCTTGCAGCAACAAGGTATTTTTTATCATGAGAGGCTTTGTAAGCCTGCTCCAGCCCCATTAAACCGTAGCCCGCAACCCTTTCTTCATTCCCTACTACATGTTTCGGATCATTAGACCAATAGGCGCAATAATCTCCGGTCAGTTTTCCGGCTTCCAGCGCTCTTTCGTCACCTGTAAAATAATAGTAGGCAAGCGTTCCATGGTTCTTGGCGAACCCCATATAAGTGCCTCTGCTCAGGTTGTGATCTTTCTGCTCCACATAAACGCCGCCTATCATATTCGGGTTGGAGTTATGCCAGATGGTATCAACATCCATCATATGGCGGGCCGCCGAGACTCCCCGGTCAAAGAATCTTAATTCGCCGGACCTGGCAAATTGCTGAAACATAACATAGGGAAGGTCATAGTGCTGATTGCCCCAGTGTTTGCTGTGCACATAGTCCCCGTAATCTTTAATCCCAAATTCATTGCTCTGAACTTGGTAACCTTTAACATACTTGAAATTGCTCTCAACGATGCTTTCAAAACGGGGAAACTTTACGGCGTCGGATTTTGCTATATTGCCGAAGGCCTTAGAAGAACAGTACCATTCAGGAGTACATACCGGTATTAAAGTATTGAGCGCGGCAATACCGGTTTCCCTAATCTTCTCTCTGTCCTTTATATCGGATTTTATCAAACGGACATGATGCGTCGTGGCAGAACCCTGAATCATCTTATAAGGGCCTTTTTCGCCGTCATACATCTTTAGTAAGAGACTGCCTTTCTCGGCAACAAAGGAAACGGGGCAGAGCTCCGCGAAATCCTCGCAGGTAAGCAAAGCGGTGCCGTTCTCTCCTATCCCGCAGAACCAGCCCTTCATGCTATTATCCGTTCTGCTATTTACGCCTTTTTCAACACGGTCGCCGGAAGCGTTTTCCTCTTTTATGCCATTCTTCTCGTAAAATACCTTCAGCAGTTCGCCTGTCCCTGAGCACTTCAGGGAAAATTCTTTTATGTTAAGACTCTCACCTGAGCATTTGGAGGTAAGAGAAATCCTGAGGGAAAGCCCCGGCACGCCTTCAAACTTGTCGACCCTGCAGTAATAATCTGCTTTCTCGCTCTTGTCTTCCAGCCCTTCGAAAACACCCGTAAGTATCCAGCTTTTTTTAACAGGGCTGTCGGTAACAAGCTTTGCGGCGCTTGAAACCCTTACAAAATCCTGTTTTTCTCCGTCAAGAATAAGTTCAAACATCCTGTCAAAATCCTTTGGAGAAATCTGCCGACTGATTTATTAGCTTCATTTTATTATCAACTTCGGCAAGAGAATACTTTTTGTCCTGTCCCGGTTCAAAAACATCCGAAAACTCCACAAGCACCCATTTCATGCTGTTATCAAACCAGGTATTAAGTACTGTCAGCTCGGCAGGAATTTCTTTGCCTGAGGCATCCAGGACAGCCACTTTCTCAAGTGATTTAAGCTTGCCATCGGGAAGCGGAATGCCGCCTCTTACATATCTTTTCAGGGGCCCGACCGAGCCTTTTTCTGTTACGGTAAAAGTTGTTACTTCTGCCGCAAAGACTCCGAAAGAAAGGAATAACACAAGCGCTGTCATAAACATTCTTCTCATAAGACCCCCGTTATATCGCTGCCATCATATTGTGGATTATCCTAATTTATCAGAAAACTGCGGATTAGTCAAAGTGATTAACAGATGAAAACCCGGCGTTTTGATGTTAAAATAAGCGAAATGGATAAAGCGCGGATACTAATAGCTCTTCTTCTCTTTCTCTCGGTACTGCAGCCGTTGAAACTCAGAAAAAAGAAGAAAGGGCTTGCAAGAAAGCAGGCTGTGCTTGAACGCCTTGCCGCATTTATTAAGGATGCCGATTATTC
>JBAXDA010000342.1:0-2045 GCA_037141215.1 Candidatus Firestoneibacteriota bacterium
AAGCACGGACCATACAGTAAAGATATATCAGGACAACGGTCGGGAGAACCAGCAGGTAGTTTGCCTTACGGAAACAATCTAAAATATCGGCAAAATTCACATTGCGGAACGCAAGAAACATAAAGAATCCGCCGATTACAACGCTGACTGCGATGTTTATTAATCTCTTCATATTTTTTTAAGATAAGATCTGAGTTCAGCCCCTATCTCCTTGTCGCGCAAAGCATATTCTATAGAGGCCTTCATGTAACCTAGCTTATTCCCGGTATCATATCTTATGCCCTTCATTTTAACCGCATAAACAGGTTTTTCTTTGCAAATCTCTTTCAATGCGTCGGTAAGCTGTATCTCTCCGTTCTTTCCAACTTTAAGCCGGGGTATAACTTTTAGCACTTCGGGCGTCAAAATATATCTTCCTATAATTCCGAGGTTTGACGGAGCATCTTTGGCGGCAGGTTTTTCAATGAGATCTTCCACTTTAAATACATTCCCACCGACATTTTGTCCTTTTATAATACCATAACTAGACACTCTGTCCCTAGGTACCTCAACAACTCCAAAAACAATACATTTCTTTTCTTTGTAAACTTTTTTGAGTTGATTTATACCGCTTTCTTTTGAATAAATCAGATCATCAGCCAGAAACACCGCAAAAGGTTCATCTGCAATCATGGCGCTCGCGCAATTGATGGCATGCCCCAGTCCGAGAGGCTCTTTCTGCCTGACATAGAATATGTCCACCAGCTTTGCAAGTTGTTCAACCGTATCTAAAAGTTTTCTGTGTCCCCTGCGTTTAAGGTGGTGTTCAAGTTCAAAGGATTTATCAAAATGATTTTCTATGGCCTGCTTGCCGCGGCCCGTAACAAGAATTATATCCTGAATCCCAGCTCCAACAGCTTCTTCAACGATGTATTGGATGGCCGGTTTGTCAAAAATAGGCAGCATTTCTTTCGGTTGAGCTTTTGTGGCAGGAAGGAATCTCGTGCCGAGACCCGCTGCAGGAATTACTGCTTTACGAATTAAGGATTCCATCAAATCCTCCGTCAGAAGTGGTTCTGCTGACAACTGTTTTACACTCCAAGATGCCGGGCGGAACCGGTCGTGCTGCAAAACACTCTCCGCAGAAAAAAATCCTTAACAACCTTGTTCTTCGCGCCGGTCTTACTTCTTCTCTTTTCTTATATTTTTATCATCTTTAATCTTATCTAAAACTCCATTAACAAATTTTCCTGATTCAAGACCGCTGTATTCTTTGGCTATTTCGATTGCTTCATTGATAGTTACCGCCACAGGAATCTCCGGGCGGAAGACAAGTTCATAAGCGGCAAAGCGCAGAATATTTCTGTCAACAGTCGCGATGCGGTCAAAGTCCCAGTTTTGTAAACGGTCCTTGATAAGCTCGTCAATTTTAGAAAGATTGTCACAGGTGCCTTTTGCCAGTTCATAAGCAAAACTCTTTATCTCCGCGCTCTCATCCTGAACTTCCAGGAAATCCTGCCTGCAGGAATCAAGGGTTAGATTGCCCAGATCAATCTGGAACAACATCTGTAAAGCCAGCTCTCTGGATTTTCTTCTATCACCCATGTCAATTTTCCTTCGGTTCTTAACATTTATAACGTTCTTAACGAAAATATTTTAAAACAAGCATCAGTTCTACCGTTCTATTTGTACGTTAAGAACTTTACAAACTTTACGAACGTTAAGAACTTATCTTCTATTTTCTTTATAAACTTTTATATAAATTTGCCATCTCAATCGCCGAAACCGCTGCTTCTGCACCTTTATTGCCTGCCTTGCTCCCGGCCCGCTCAATGGCTTGTTCAAGGTTTTCTGTTGTCAGGACTCCAAAGATTACCGGAACTCCGTTTGCCATTGCCGCGGATGCCACGCCTTTGGAAACTTCGGCAGCAATGTATTCATTATGCGTCGTGTCGCCTTTTATTATGGCGCCAAGGCATATTACAGCATCAAACTTCCCTGATTTTGCAAGCTTATCCGCGATATAAGGTATTTCAAAAGAACCCGGGACTTTATAAATATTAATG
>JBAXDA010000343.1:0-2042 GCA_037141215.1 Candidatus Firestoneibacteriota bacterium
GTAGGCCCCGGCTGCCAGGTCATATTCTTTTTTATCCTCATATATAATGCCAAGTTCAAGGCTGGCTTCCTTAGCCAGATTGTGTTTTGGAAAGCTTGAGATCAGCGCGGTAAACTGTTTTACGGCGTCATCTATATTTTTCGCCTTTTTAAAAGCAAGCCCGGAATTGTAAAGCGCTGAAGGAGCAAATTCACTTTTAGGAAATTTCTCCGCCAGTGCGTTGTACTCGCTTGCCGCGTCGGAATATCTTTCCAGAACATAGTAAATTGAAGAAATCTTGAACAGGGCCTTCGGAGCAATGGAAGAAGCGCTGTATTTATCGGCAACCATCCTGAACTGTTCCACCGCCCTGCCGTTGTCCTTGAGCGCCAGGTAGGCTTCGCCCTTTGAAAAGAGAGCCTCCGGTATCATAGAAGAGCCCGGATAGCCGTTTATAAATTTATCGTACTCCGCGACAGCTTCCGCGTGTTTCTTCGTATTCATAAAGTAATTCGCGAGTTTGAATTGGACTTCTTCGGAGAATTCCTCTTTCGGGAATTTCTTAAGAAAAAGCTTTGAAATCTCGGCCGCCTGATCGCTGTTCCCCTGCCTTGAATAACACCAGGAAAGCCCGTAAAGCGCGTCCCGTTCGTATTTGGTCTCGGCAAAAGCCGTTCTTACTTCCTGATATACCTCTATCGCTTTGGCGTACTCCTGCGCATTATAGAAGGAGTCTGCAGCTTTGAGGGTGGCATCCGGAACCAGGGCGTTTTTCGGAAAGAGGCTCTTAACTTTCAGAAAATTTTCCGCGGCTTTTGCGTAATTCTCCTGCCTGAAATAGGAGTAGCCGATCCAGTAGACGGAGTCAGGAGTGTTCATTCCTTCCCAGGCGTCTATAGCCTCCGCAAAATCATTCAGATTATAATAACACTTGCCGGCCTGGAATCTCGCCCTCGCAAGTTCTTCTTTATCGGTTGTTTTCTCTCCGGATTTCCTATAGTAGACGGCGGCCGTTGCATAGTCTTTCAGGTTGTAGTAGGAACTGCCGGACATATAATTTGTCTCAAACAGGTATACTCCGTTCTTATCCGCATCCGCGCTTTTCTTGAATTCCGCGATGGCCGAAGTAAATTTTTTTTCTGAATAGCACGACCAGGCAATACCAAGTTGCGCGAGAAGTGTGGTGCCATTTTGCGGATAGTTTGCTATTACCTTTCTGTAGGCACTTATGGCTTCATCATAATCCTTCAGGGCGTAGCAGGTTTCGCCGAGCCTGAATTGCGCTTCCTGGGCTCTCGGGCTCTTCGGATAGGACTTAAGAAGATTCTTAAAATGTTCTTTAGCATAGGCGAAAAGTTTTAATTTGTAATCACACCAGCCCGTCAGGTAAATAGCATCAAAGGTAAACTCGCTTTTCGGGTATTCCTTGGAAAGCCTGCTGTAAACGGTCTTTGCGTCTTCCAGCCTGCCAATGCTGTAGTAGGCATTACCTGTGAGATAAAGCGCGTAAACCTTGAGTGTTTCCGGGGCTGTTTCTTTCGTTATGGTATCCAATTGCTTGATTGCTTCCCAGAATTTCTGCTGTTTAAAATAGCACCAGGCCAGGCCGTATCTTGCGCGCTGGGAAAGTTCAGTTCCCGTTTCCTTGTTCTCGGAGAGCTGCTTGAACATTTTTGTCGCTGCCGTATAGTTGCCCGTTGAGACATGATTTATGCCGAGCCAGTAAAGCACTTCGTTCACCAGCCGGCTCTTTTCGAAGACCTTTAAGAAAACTTCAAACGCCGAGACAGCGGACTTGTAGTCTTTCATTTTATAATAACACTCGCCGATACGGTAGGAGGCGGCGTCGGCGTGTTTATGCCCCGGAGCCTTTTTCAAAAACTCCTGCGAGGCCGCTATGGCTTCAGTGTAATTGCCGTCCAGGTACAAAGCTTCCGCCTTCCAGAACAAAGCCGTAACAAAAAGTTTGCTGGCCGGGGTTTTTGCCATAAGGTTCGAGAAACTGTCGGCAGCGTTTTTGTACTCCCCCAGCTTAAACCTGCACCAACCCGCCGAATAGTAGG
>JBAXDA010000344.1:0-2031 GCA_037141215.1 Candidatus Firestoneibacteriota bacterium
GGCCTACGGGGCAAAGTATCCTTTTAGAATGGCTTTCTGGGCGCTATTTGAAAAAGGAGCTGTTGAGTTTAACAGTATGAACTGCCCTATGACCGTATATCCAAACGGGAAAGAACCTTATAAACCGGAACTTCCGGCAGGCGATGGCTATACGAGAGAGATAGAGTATTTCTTGAGATGCGTAAAGGAAGGGAAGTATCCCAAGAAAGTTACTCCCGAAGATGCGCGCGAATCGCTTAAGATCTGTCTTGCTGAAATCAAATCAGTTGAAACAAAGAAACCTGTTGTGATATAATAAAAAAGTAGAGACGAAAGACCAAGACATATCAGAGTAATCAGTAGTTTTCACTTGGGTAGTATATTATTGAAGTGCCGAGGTAGCTCAGCTGGTAGAGCGCAGGACTGAAAATTCTGGCGTCGACAGTTCAATTCTGTCCCTCGGCACCATTGAAAATATAAAAGGCCGCTGTGAGAACAGCGGCCTTTTTGTGATTGATTAAGCAGATACCGTTTTATTAAAATTTGAATCCGGCTGATAGGAACAAGGTATTCAGATTAAAACTATAAGTATTCTTGCCCATGTTGGCATAGGTCTTTGCGTCTTTTAGGGTACTTTCGCCGCTTGCGCTTGACACAAATCTAGATGCTGCTTCAATAAAAAAGATGTTCCCAATATCAAAACCAATCTTGGCTTCCAATCCAAACCCTAAAAGAAAAGCAGTACCCATATCATAGATGGTAGAACTGCTGTTTACATCCGGATTAAACATGCCAAGATAAAGATTCCCGGTAAGGCCTAAGTAGGGGGCAAAGTCTCCTCTTTTTTCGGCTAAAGTCATCTTCTTTTTGCTGTTACTGCCGGAAAACGGGTAAAGTTTGAAATATATTCCGTCCTGCATCATCATGAAGAATCTGTTGTTGTCGACCAATCCTGAGAGATCCTTAAATCCCGGCGACACTATTAAAGAGATAATGTTGCCGAAAGAAGTCCATTCATCCCCGGAACCGAAAGACACCCCGTAGGCAAGGTGATTGTCGAAGGAACCAAGTTTTGTTTCGGCAACTGTGAGGTTTCCTTTGGTGTCGTACCTTTTAAAAGAAAACAATCCAGAGAGCTCGTAGTTAACAAAAAGGTTGAATTCCATGCCTGTGTTTTCCGGCGGCAGGGCAACCGCTGCGGTTTTCTCGGCAATTAAAGAACGGGAATACTGCAGTGCCGGTGCCTGCGAATAAAGGTTCTTTAGCATTGGTTCAAGAGGTTTTTGAGCTTCTTTCTTGATCTCTACAATATCGCCTGTTTTGACATCAGTTGTTTTAGAAACAACCTCACACCTGCAGGCTTCATCAAGGATTTCCTTAGGTTTTGCTTTGCCGACCTGAGTCCTTGTCTGATATATTACTTTGCCGGCATCATCTTTTATAGACTCACCAAGCCTTTCTATCGCAAGCTCCTGGTCATTCTCAATCTTGTCCTGCGAGCCAAGATTTACAATAATCTCGTTCTCACTCATTACCTTTAACACTTTACCTTTAATAGAGACCTGTTTTGAAAAGTGGTTTGCCAGCGCCGTTGAAGCAGCGCTGAGCATATCTTCCGAATCTGTCTCCACTTTGTCTGTTACTACGATTTTGCTTAATTCAACATCAACAAGTTGAATGGATATTACAAAACGGCTGCCGACCTTTGAGACGCTGCCCAGCACCATATTTGATACATTAAGTATGCGTCCCGCTTCAACCGCGCAATCGGTGGAGGAACAGCCTGTTTTCTGGAACATCTGCTCTTTTAATATCTTCTGGACATTCTTGCGGTCCATCATATTGAATCTGCCGGTCTCAAAGAGGCTGTTTTGAATATAATCGGCGACGGAATCCGCGATAGCAGTATTTACGGTTCGGGCATCAAAATCATAGACTGCCATGGATATCTTCTCACTGGCAAAGAGGGAAGTTGAAAGAAGAAGAAACACAAACATAAATCTATTCATGAAGCCTCCGTATATTCATTAGATACGATAATTTTACTTCAAC
>JBAXDA010000345.1:0-2030 GCA_037141215.1 Candidatus Firestoneibacteriota bacterium
ACCCCCTATAATATCCATATTTAATACTTGTTTTTTTATAATCATTTCTCGTTCTCCAGGCTTTTCCTGGCTTCTGCCAACCTTTTCTTCTGCTCTTCCGTAACTTCCGGGTTCTTAAGTTTGAGGCTCTCTATGCTCTTTGTTATTATGGAGGCCACCACGGCGTGCGCCAGCCATTTGTGGTCTGAGGGTATTATATACCAGGGAGCCCACTTTGTGCTAGTCTCCGTGAAGGCCTCCTCAAATACTCTGCGGTAATCCTTCCAGGCAGACCGCTCCGCTATATCCGCCGCCGAGAATTTCCAGCTCTTGGAAGGATCGTCCAGGCGTTTTAAAAATCTCTTTTTCTGTTCTTCTTTTGACACATTAAGAAAAAACTTAAGTATAATCGTTCCGTTCCGGGCAAGATGTTTTTCAAAATTATTTATATCGTCGTAACGGTCTTTCCAAAACTGCCTGTCAAATTCTGCCGGCGGAAGTTTTTGTTTCAGAAGAAGTTCTTTATGTACTTTCACCACCAGCACTTCTTCATAGTGCGAGCGGTTAAAGATTCCTATCCGCCCTCTTTCCGGAAGCGCCTTGTAATAACGCCAGAGAAAATTATGGTCCAGTTCTTCCGCCGATGGCTGCTTGAAACTAAAAACCTGGCAGCCCTGCGGGTTTATGCCGGACATTACATGTTTTATCATACTGTCTTTGCCGGCCGCGTCCACAGCCTGAAAAACCAGCAAAAGAGAGTATACATCATTCGCGTAAAGCAGCTGCTGGGCTTCCGCCAGTTCCGCGATATTTTTTTCCAGCATCTTTTCAACTGCTTCTTTTAATTCTTTCTTGTCGAGCTTTCTGAAAGCTTTAGGGCCGCCTTCCGAGGCGCTGAAATAGTCTAACTTGACTTTAGTTCCGGGTTTTACGCGAAAATACCGGGAAATATCCTTTTTGAACATAGCGCCTCCTACCTGCGAAGCCGGAAAGCCTCCGTTCTTAATAAGCACACTGCAAAGATCCGAGGGCATCGTCGTGGAAATCCAGCCTTTGACTTTTACGGAGTTGCTGCGCCCTAGCACCCAGCAGCTCTTTTCAAAACAGCTGCCAGTTTGTTTTAAATTCCGTCTTCCTTATAATTTTCTGACCTGATTTATCACAGATATTTCTTTTAACCTATTAATACCAAATAATCTAATTAAGCTCCTCAGCGCACTTTGAAACATTGTCTTTAGACCGGACGGGCTGAATTTTCTTTCTAAAAGTAAAAGTCTTCTTTCCCTTTTCCCTGAAAACAAAAAGGCCGGAACACTCTAAATGCTCTATTATTTCAAGATCAGGCATATGATGATCACTGCAGGACAGGACTCCGCCGGCCTTCAAGACCCTGTGGAATTCGGCAAGTATTTCGCGATAGTTTTTCAGGTGATGCAGAATATCATAAAAGAGGATTACATCAACGCTTTCGTCCGCCAGCCCGGTCTCTCTTTCCGACAGGATGAGCTCCGTGTTTCCCAGCGCATGTTTTTTTATCAGGCCGTTGACCGTCTCAATTGCTTCCGGGCTTTTATCCAGAGCGTAAACTTTGCCGTTCTCGCCCGCCATTTTTGATGCGGCTATTTCATAACTACCGGTTCCGCAGCCGAAGTCAAGGATGGCGTCTCCCGCTTTTATACCTGTCTCGGCAAGCACTTTAGCCCGGGGGTAAAGCAGATCCCTCAGCTTAAAAGCATATTTCATAAAAAGGAAATACTGTTTAGCAGGCACTCGCTCTCCTTTTAACAAGGGGCGTTATTGTACCAAGGCATTAACGAATCGCGCAACTTCTAATATTAGCACACTCAGAGGCTTCCGGTCTGCTTTTTAGCTTGATTTGATTGATCTTCCGGTTTCTGGCATCAAGCACAGAGTCCGCAACTCAGGTAATTATAGGTTCAATTTACTCCAATATCAACAGGTTTTTTGGCAATGTTTGGCGGTAAAACAGGGAATCTGTAAGTTCCTCTATTTAGCGGATGGTTTTATCTCATAGGAAAAGGCTGTTTCTC
>JBAXDA010000346.1:0-2027 GCA_037141215.1 Candidatus Firestoneibacteriota bacterium
CAAGAAAGGCTGATGAAGTCATCAATGGCCGGAGCAGGCTGCTGCCGAAAGAATCGCTTAGTTCTGGTGCTTGATCAAATCATGATTTATGGGGCGGTGAAGCACAAAGGGTGTACGACAAATTTATAAGTAAAAGTTGACATTTTTTTTATTTCTCTTATAATCTGAATGTATAATAAGCAATCAGATTACAGGAGGAACCATGAAAGAGACTTTGGAAAGCTTACAAGACAAAAGAAACCAGTTGCACGAGAAACTAAAAGTACTTGGAAATTTCAGGCGAGGAATAATCTCGGTGAATTATCGTAAATGCGGGAAGAAGAACTGCGTCTGCGTACAGGAAGGCCATCCTGGGCATGGGCCGCAATACCTGTGGAACACCACAATAAAAGGAAAAAGTTTTGCAAAGCATTTACGGGTAGGACCGGAACTGCAGAAATATAAAGAAGAAACTGAAAACCATCGGGTGTTTTTAAAAATCTGTGAAGAGTTGGTAGAAACAAATGAAAAAATCTGCAACAGCGAGCCTGTTTGCGTCATAGAAGATGGCCGGGAGTTATCGGCGCTAAAAAAAAAATTACAGATGCACTTTGCAAAGAAATTGAAAAAGAAGCTGAACGAATAGTAGTCATGGGAGTAAGAGAAAAACAGAAAACAGGCCGAATGGATTTTGAGTCCCTGGAGATGTGCATACGGGCATCCATGCACGGGGTTGGGAGTATACTGCTGAAGGAACTGGTAAATGCCGATGACGGAGGCTATCAGGGAAGAACTATTTTGTGTGAGCCGGGGTATGTATATAATTTTATGGGATACAGAACAAAAGAGGTGCGTACTGTTTTAGGGACAATATCGGTAAAGCGGGCATATTATTATGATACGAAGAGCCTGAAGGGGATCTGCCCGAAGGACAAAGCCCTTGACATAGAAGGCACATCGTTTAGTCCAGGGCTGCGAAGGATCATGGGCAAGGCGGGCGCAAGCAGTTCGTTTGCCGATGCCGAAGATGCCATAAAAGAAATGGCTGCAATAGAGGTACAGGCAAAAGAAATTGAACGAGTATGTCATACACTGGGTGAAGCCGCAGAAGTGTTTAGTCAGAAAAGAGATACCACTACAAAGCTGCCGGCTCCTGAAAACTCGGGGATAAGGATTCCCAGTCTGTATATATGTATGGATGGCACAGGAGTTCCAGTAGTCAAGAAAGAGGTTGTTAATAGAGCCGGCAAGGACGAATCGGGGCAAGCAAAGACACGGGAGGCAAAGCTGGGTTGTGTTTTTACACAGCACGGGGTTGATGAGCAGGGGTATGCCCTGCGGGATGAAGGATCGAGCAGTTATGTTGGGGCGATCGAGGTAGCCGAAGCATTTGGCAATAGACTGTATGCTGAGGCACAGCGACGCAAGATTCAGGATGCGGAAAAAGTGTGTGTTATCGGCGACGGAGCCCCGTGGATATGGAACATAGCTGATGAGCATTTTTACGGAGCCATTCAGATTGTTGATCTGTATCATGCGCGAGAACATTATGGAAACATTGCCAAATCTATTTTTGAAAACAATAAAAAGTCTATGGATAAATGGTTAAATGCTCGCAAACGGGAATTAGACGCGGGGTTTGTAGAAGATGTTGTGAAAGGGATTAAACAAGTAATGCCACGCAGCGGGCATAAAAGAGAGTTTTGTGAAAAAGAAATAGGATATTTTGAAAAAAATAAACACCGGATGCGCTACGGTGATTTTAGAAAGCAGGGATTATTTGTTGGCTCTGGTGTTATAGAAGCCGGCTGCCGCTGTGTTATTGGTCAACGATTAAAACAATCAGGAATGCACTGGACGGTTAGAGGTGCTAACAGTATTATTGCCCTGCGATGCTGCATGGCCAGCAATCGATGGGAAGATTTTTGGGAGCAGAGAGCGGCGGCTTGAAAAAGTTACTAATAAATATGTCGTACACCCGGTTATTCATTATGTGGTTCTCTCCGAGATTGCCAAAGCGTTAAGTACCTATTTTAGAATGTTTTTTT
>JBAXDA010000347.1:0-2026 GCA_037141215.1 Candidatus Firestoneibacteriota bacterium
AACTCCTCGAGCGCTATGCTTGACGCTTTTTTAAAAGAGGAACCGGTCTCAAGTTCAAGATTTTTCTCTATTATCTCTCTTGCTCTTTTCGCCGCAATGACCACCGTTCTATATCTGTTGGTCACTTTATCGAGCCCTTTTTCCAGTTTAAAAGTTGACATTTTGAACCTCCGTTTGAATGATTACTGAACCAACGCAAAACGAACCTGCTTCTTTCTATTTTATTCTTGCGGTTTCGGCTAAGATTATAGCCTTAAGCCTGCCTACAGCGGTACTTACTGTATCATTTATTACGAGATATTGGTAGTTATTAATTTCCTGCAATTCTTTTCCGGCGGTCGCCAGCCTTACTTTAATGCTCCTTGGGTCCTCGGTTCCGCGTTTCTTCAGGCGGCGTTTCAGCTCCTTAAAGGACGGCGGGAGCAGGAAAACAAAACAGGCGGTCTTGCAGTTCTTCTTTATCTGCCTTGCGCCCTGCACATCTATGGTCAGGATTACGTTTTTCCCCTGCTTTAGGTGTTTCTCGGCAAAATTGCGAGGTGTTCCGTAATAATCGGTATGCACCCTGGCCCACTCAAGGAAATAATCTTTCTTGATAAGCTCCTTAAATTTCTTCTCGCTAAGAAAATAATAGTCCCTTCCGTTCCTCTCCGAACCTCTCGGCGCTCTGGTCGTGCAGGAAACAGACTGCACGCAGGAGCTGTCAGCTTTGACAAGAGCCCTGCAAACAGTGGTTTTCCCCGCGGCTGTAGGAGAGGAGACCACAAACAGACTGCCGCGTTTTCCGGCATAACGCTTTAAGGTTTTTTCAAAAGTAGCATTATTCAACATTTTGAACCTGCTCCCTGACCCTCTCAAGTTCTTCCTTAAACGCGACTACGGTGTGAGAGATCTCGTTGGTGCTGCATTTTGAACCCACGGTATTTATTTCACGCAGAAATTCCTGCACCAGAAAATCAAGCTTTCTGCCGGCCGGCGTTCCATCTGCAACTATTCTCTTGAATTCTGTTATATGCCCTTTGAGCCTTGAAATCTCCTCTGATATATCAGAACGCTCAACGGTAAGAGAAGCCTCCGCGCAAATTCTGCTCTCATCCAGTTTTTCAACATTTTTGAAGATGTTCCTGAGCCGCTCTTCCGCCTTCCTTTTACTCTCGGGAATAACCCTCGCGTTTATCTTGACGATACTGTCGAGCATCTTGCCAAGGTTTGAGATCCGACCCATAATATCTTTGGTGATCTTTTCCCCTTCAAGCTTACGGGAATGCGCAAGATTTTTCAGCGCGAGATCAAAGGCTTCCTTTACCCCGGGCCAGCTGCTTTCTTTTTTGTCGTAAACTTTTATGACATCATTATACCTTAAAACCTGGTCAAGCGAGACCGGACCCTTCAAACCCAGCTTGGTCTGAAGTTTTTTCAGAGAATCCAGGTATTTCTTTGCCAGCGCGGTATTCACGGCTATTTCTTTATGCTCTCTCCCTTCCCAGACAAAAATGTTCACTTCAAGATGGCCGCGCCCTATTTTCTTCTTAAGGGCTTCTTTGAGTTTGTTCTGGTGCTCCATCAGGGAACCGGGCATCCTGAAATTGACATCAAAAAACTTGTGATTAACCGAGCTCAGTTCCACCGAGTAATGCACGGTTTTGATATCCCTCACGCCCTTCCCAAATCCTGTCATGCTTATCATAGTTGACTCCTTGAAATGCGACAAAAATGTGAAATCTGGGGTAGCCGCAGGACTTTAGCCTGCGCCGTAGATAAACGCATACCCCTTCGGGTATCGCTAAAATATTCATTTATATTAAAGAACGCATACCCCTACGGGTATCGCTAATACATTCATTTACAGTAATGAACGCAACCTAAAGGTTGCGGCTACCAACGGGGAAAACATTGCTATCTTGCTGATGCATCGGTTGCGGCTACCAATTTAGAAAACATTTTTAAAAACCATTGCTGTCTTGCTGATGTATCGGTTGCGGCTACCAATTTAGAAAACATTTTTAAAAACCATTGCTGTCTTGCT
>JBAXDA010000348.1:0-1996 GCA_037141215.1 Candidatus Firestoneibacteriota bacterium
GGATCTTTCTACTTCCGCTGTGAAATCAACATGCCCGGGAGTGTCAATCAGGTTTATTTTATGGTCTTTCCACATGCATGTAGTGGCTGCAGATGTGATTGTGATTCCGCGTTCCTGTTCCTGAACCATCCAGTCCATTGTGGCTGTGCCCTCATGAACCTCACCCATCTTGTAGTTTTTACCTGTATAATAGAGTATGCGTTCGCTGACAGTCGTCTTTCCAGCGTCGATATGAGCCATAATGCCGATGTTTCTTACTTTCGCAAGCGAAACTGTCCGACGCTCAGCCTCTTTAAATTCTTTTTTCACATTGTTAAGCATAAATTTTCAAAGAACCTTAAATTAAACGAAAAAATTACCATTTATAATGAGCAAAAGCTTTGTTGGCCTGAGCCATTTTGTGAGTTTCTTCCTTTTTCTTGAAAGCCGAACCGGTATTGTCGAAAGCATCGAGAATTTCAGCCGAGAGAGCTTCCATCATCGAATGGCCCTTGCGACTGTTGGCATAGGAGGTAATCCAGCGTAGGCCGATGGCGACCTGGCGTTCGGGATTAATTTCAACCGGCACCTGATATGTTGCTCCGCCGACTCTGCGGCTTTTGACTTCGAGACGCGGCTTCACATTTTCAAGCGCCTGAAGAAAAACCTCGAGAGGCTCCATGTCCTTCTTCTTCAGCTTTATGGCATTGAACGCATCATAAACAATTTTCTGAGCGGTGGATTTTTTCCCGCGCTTCATGATAGTATTTATGAGACGCGCAACCAGTTCGCTATTGTATTTCACGTCCGGTGTAAGGACTCTTGTTGGTGCTCTGTGTCTTCTCATTTTCCCTTTTCCTGATTTTATTGTTTAATCAAAAAAAACTATCGGCACCCTTTCATCATGATGCCGACAGCATAGCAATATAATTCTAAAAAAAACTAATTAAGCCTTATCAGCTATTTTTTAGTTTCCGCTTTGCTTTTTTTAGCTCCGTACTGCGAACGCGCCTGTTTGCGTTTGTCGACTCCGAGGCAGTCGAGAGTTCCGCGGACAACGTGATATCTCACTCCGGGAAGGTCGCGCACACGGCCTCCCTTGACAAGAACAACCGAATGTTCCTGGAGATTATGACCTTCCCCGCCGATATAAGCTGTGACTTCTTCTCCATTTGTGAGGCGGACTCGGCAGATTTTTCTAAGCGCAGAATTCGGCTTCTTGGGTGTTCTTGTTGTGACCTGTAGGCAGACGCCACGCCTCTGGGGACATCCTTCAAGGGCGCGAGACTTGCTCTTTTTCACTTTTTTATTTCGGCCGTTCTTAATTAGCTGATTGATGGTCGGCATTATAATTCCCTGTTTTTTTATTATCGCTTACCGCCTGAAAAAAGCGGGCGAATACATTAATTCATGTTTAATAAATTACAAATCCAAAATTTAATCTTTAATTGACAGCATCTCTCTGGCGGCATTTATCGCCGCTGTTTCCTCGACAGTGTTTTTATCCTGATGAGGTCTTGAAAGATCTGCTTCTGGAGCAAGCTCCTCGCCCACTTTCTTCATCCCGAGTTTCTGGATTTCCTCCGTGCCTGTCCCGGCGGGAATGAGATGTCCTGTTATCACATTTTCCTTAAAACCCCTGAGATAATCAATCTTGCCAAGGGTGGCGGCATCTGTCAGTATCCGGGTCGTATCCTGGAATGACGCTGCTGAAATGAAACTGTCTGTTTCGAGGGACGCCTTCGTGATTCCCATCAGCACCGGTTCCGCTTCCGCAGGCTTTCCGCCTTTTGCCCCGACGCTCGCATTATGCTCGAGGAACCGGAACTTGTCAATCTGTTCGCCGGTCAGGAACTCAGTACTGCCCGGATCTGTGATACGGACTTTCTGGAGCATCTGCCTTACAATGACTTCAATATGTTTGTCATTGATTTCAACTCCCTGCGCCCTGTAAACAAGCTGGACTTCGTTAACCAGATATTCCTGGAGTTCCTGGGGGCCACATATCTCGAGGAGC
>JBAXDA010000349.1:0-1985 GCA_037141215.1 Candidatus Firestoneibacteriota bacterium
GGGACTAAGGTTGGGAGATTTTAATCCCATGGACCTGGTATTGCAGGCCAGCTATGCCGGCAACTGTTCCGGGCTTTACTGGGGAGTAACTTTTAAATACCTTTCGTTAAAGATTAAAGAAACAGCGTCGGCCTTCTGCGGAGATATCGGATTACTTCAGCCCTTCAAGATCGGAGAGCAAAACTTTGCGGGTGCGGTTGGAATCTACAACCTTGGGTTCGGCGGGAAATTCTTAACTGACACTTTTGATCTGCCTTTATCACTCAAAGCCGGTATTTCGGGATCTCCTGTCAAAAACTGGCTTATATCCCTTGATTTAGTCGCTCCCGCTGACTCTATAATGTACGCTGGGTTTGGGAGCGAGTACAGAGAGAGGCTTGCTAAAGATGTTTGGGCTGCACTAAGATGCGGCTACAATTCAAAGAATGCCAGTATTTCAGGGCTTAGCGTGGGGGCAGGGTTTGAAATAGGCTCTATCAGTCTGGACTATGCCTATATACCCTTTGGAGACCTGGGAGTTACTCACAGGTTTTCTATCAGTGTACTGCTTGATTCAGGGATCAATATCAGCGGAAGCAGTCCGTCTGTCTCCAGAATGCTTGATGAACAGGGCGGAAAACTAATAGAGCAGGGAGAATGGAAGAGAGCTCTCAGTACGCTTTCCAAAGCCTCAGCGCTAGACAAGAATAATTCCTCGGTTAAAGGTAAGCTTAAGAAGATTTCGGATCATTATATAGAAGAAGCAGGGAAAAAATATAATCAAAATGATTACTACGGAGCAAACCAGGATCTTAAAGCCTCTCAGCTTGCGGATCCCGACAATCCAAGAAACAGCACAATGGTAGTTTTACTTGAGAAGCACCCCGCTGAAGCAGAAGGTAAGACTGATTATGAAATGGGTCTGCAGTTCCTGAAGAATAATGATTTTGCTCAAGCGCTTAAATATTTTGATAAAGTGAATCCTGATCTGGCGGGAGTAGAGAAACTCGACGAGTACAAGCTCCTTGCCTACAGGAGCCAGGCTGAGGTACTGAGAGACAAGGAAGATTACTCTGGCGCGATAAAACACCTTGGCGAAGCGATGAAGCTGAGGCCGTTTGACAATCCGATAAGTCAAAGAATGGATGAACTAAGGAAAGAGAGAAAGGAAAAGTCCGAAGAATTCTATACAAAAGGCATCAAGCTTTACTACGCCAATCAAACCAGGGAGAGCATAGAATTATTTGAGAAGATACTGAACATGGTAGGGGAGTACAAGGATGTGCCCTATTATTATGAAAGAGCAGTGAAAAAAATGATAGACTATTATACCCGGCTGGGCAAACCGGACGAAGTAAAGACATACAAAGATAAACTCAACAACCAGTAAAAACTTCTAAAACTAAAAGAGCTCCGTCTTCCGCGGAGCTCTTTTTTATTTTGGAATAGAGTGAGATCTACCTGTCTAATACATATTTTTCAAGTTTTGCGAATTTGTCGAAAGGCTTTTTATCCGTAGATACTTTGCCGTAGTTCTTGTAAATAAGCTCTTCTTCGGGAGTAGGTTTCAGCAGATAGCTTGTAGGGGTAAATTGTTCAAAAATATACCCTTTCTTCTTCATTATCTCAGTATTCTTGGCTATACGCGAAGCAGAGAGAGTTTTCTTTGAGGCCATTCTGTAGGTCCAGCCCATCGCGAAGCAGGGCATGTCCACTCTTGCAGTCAAGATATTGGGGAAGACGGAGTTTACGGTCTTAAAGATGGTTGAAAATGACTCGGGAAAAAGCACAAAATTATCAGTATGAATGCTCAAGATACCGTCTTTTGTCATTCTCTCCGCGCAGACATTGTAAAACTCTTTGGTGTAAAGCATTTTGGAAGGCCCGTGTGGCTCGGTTAGGTCTATTACCATTACATCAAAGTTCTCGCATGTGTTCTCAAGATATTTTCTGGCATCCTGATAAACTATCTCTATCCGCTTATCCTTTACTACTTGCCGGATAAC
>JBAXDA010000350.1:0-1985 GCA_037141215.1 Candidatus Firestoneibacteriota bacterium
TCCAGGCGCTCGGCATCCTTGAGAAAAAGCGTGCCGACTATTTGGCCGCAGAGAAAGCAAAGGCATAATATGGTTCCTCAAGAGATCATTGATATTCAGGTTTCGGAGCTGATCGATCGCGCCAAAGCCATGCAGGCCAAGGGCGCGCGGCTGGTTCAGATCTGTTGCACCAAGCTCGCGGACAAGCTCGAGATCCACTATTCTTTTGATAAAGATTTTGCGTTCACGAGCTTTCGCATCTCGATTGTGGACACATCAACCTTGATTCCCAGCATCACGGGCGTCTATCTTCCGGCTTTTATTTATGAGAATGGATAAATTCAAGTTCAAGCCCTCTTGGCTTTCCTCCACCGTGAATTCGCTTGCCGTCGGGAATTATTACAAGGAAGAAAAACATCCGGTAAGCCGGTTTCTCTTTAGCATCTATGAACCTGCCTGCGCTTTTGTTTTAAAATGGCCAAAACAGGTGATTGTTTCCGCTGCTTTACTGGTCCTTCTAACCATTCCTGTCTATCTCGGCCTCGGCAGGGAGTTTATGCCGCCTTTGAACGAAGGCACGGTGCTTTATATGCCGAGCACACTTCCGGGAATTTCTGTAACTGAGGCAAAGAATCTTCTGCAGACCCAGGATAAAATCTTAAAGAGCATACCGGAAGTGCAGACCGTTTTTGGAAAAGCCGGAAGAGCGGATACGGCGACGGATCCTGCTCCGTTTTCCATGATGGAGACCGTGGTGGTCTTGAAACCGGAGAGCGAATGGAGGGCAGTACAGCGCTGGTATTCTTTTCTGCCGGATTTTCTTAAAGCACCGTTTCGGCGTATCTGGCCGGATAAAGTAAGCAGGGAAGATATAGTGAACGAAATGGACACAAAATTAAGGCTTCCCGGGGTTTCAAACGCCTGGACTATGCCCATAAAGGCAAGGATTGATATGCTCTCTACGGGCATCAGGACTCCCGTCGGAGTAAAGATTTTCGGCAAAGACTTAAAAGAAATTGAAAGAATAGGAATAAATATTGAGGGAATACTTTCCAAAGTTAAGGGAACAAGGAGTGTTTTCGCCGAGCGTGCCGCGGGCGGCTATTTTCTGGATATAAACCTAAAAAGGGAATTGCTGGCACGCTATGGGCTCTCCGTAACCGATGCCCAGATGATTATAATGTCGGCCATAGGCGGAGATGCGGTTACCACCACGGTCGAGGGCAGGGAGCGCTATGCCGTCAGCGTCAGGTACGCAAGGGAACTCCGCGACAGTCCGGAAAAATTGAGGAAAGTCCTGGTACCTATAACCGGCGGGGCACAGATACCAATGGGAGAGATTGCGGAAATATCGCTTACGAACGGCCCTTCAATGATCAGGGACGAGAACGGCCTGCTTGCCGGTTATGTGTATGTTGATATAGAGGGAAGGGATCTCGGGAGTTATGTTGAGGATGCGAAGAAAACGGTAGGGGCGGCGTTGACTATTCCTGAGGGTTATTCTATCTCCTGGAGCGGACAGTACGAAAATATGCTCAGGGTAAGGGTCCGGCTCAAGGTAGTCCTCCCGTTGACGCTCCTGATAATTTTCCTCCTGCTTTATATGAATACGAAATCAACCGTCAAGACCTTCATCATTTTGCTTGCCGTTCCCTTTTCACTTGTCGGCGCCGTCTGGTTTATGTATCTCTTAGGCTACAATGTTTCCATTGCGGCCTGGGTGGGGATGATTGCTCTAATGGGGCTGGACGCGGAGACCGGGGTCTTTATGCTCCTTTTCCTGGATATGTCTCATAAAGAAGCCTTAGAGAAAGGCAGGCTGAAGAATGAAAGCCAGTTGAAGGAAGCCATAATGCACGGCGCGGTGAAAAGAATTAGGCCCAAGGCCATGACGGTAATGGCTATACTTATGGGACTTGTTCCTATAATGTGGTCTCTCGGAACAGGCGCAGACATGATGAAACGGATTGCCGCGCCGATGATAGGAGGAGTAATTACGAGCTTCC
>JBAXDA010000351.1:0-1976 GCA_037141215.1 Candidatus Firestoneibacteriota bacterium
GGATGCTTTTGAGGCTATGACCTCCGACCGTCCTTACAGAAGCGCGATGAATAATCTCTCAGCGCTGCAGGAGATGGAGAATTGCAAAGGCACGCAGTTTGATCCGGAGATAGTTGATATTTTTAAAAAATTAGTGGAGAAAAAAATACCGAATGATAAGACAATTAAATGATTTTATAAAAAACTCTATTAAAGAAGGGCAAGTCAGACTGCTTCCCTGGCTGTTGCAAACAACCAGCTTTGTGTTTATGCTGCTATTGCTCGCCGTGCTTGTAATCGATGTTGTCAACGAGCCGAGACCCTGGATAAAGTACGCTATATTCTTTCTATTTATTTACTTTTTCGTTAAAAAAGATATAGAGACTTTCTGGCAGATACGTTTTTTACAAAATATGAATAAAGAGATAAGATCCATTAACAAAATTACAGAAGCCTTAAGAAGCACTATGAAGCTCGAGAATCTGCTGGATATGATCTTAAAAAGCCTTACTATAGAATTCAGGTATGAAAGAGCCTTTATATTTCTTAAAGTGAAGAAAGGGGACAAAGAGGTGCTCAGAGGGGAAATAGGCGTAGGCATTTTCAATGAAACTCTTCAGAACCAGGAATTTGAACTGGACGAATCGGTCGGACTTATTCCTAAAACAGCTCTGAGCAAAAAACCCTTCATTGTGAAGGACGCGAAAAATGATTACAGATGCGAACAGAAACTCGTTGAACTTCTTAATCTAAAAGAATTCGCTACTGTGCCTTTGATTGCCAGGGACAATGTGCTTGGCGTGCTGGTGGTCGTCGCAGACGGTTATTCCAGAGACAGCATAACAGAGGAAGATGTCTCTTTGCTGGATATCTTCGCTAACCAGTCGGCAATCGCGATCCAGAACGCCCGCTTTTATGAGACCATAGAACAGTTCTCTTTGACGGACGGGCTTACGGGACTTTACAACCACCGCTATTTCCAGGATATGCTGCGCGGGGAGCTTGAGTCTGCGAATAATAATTCAGAACCGCTTTCTCTCATCTATCTGGATATTGATAATTTCAAAAACTTAAACGATACCTACGGACATCAGTACGGAGACAAAGTCCTTCAAGATATAGGGCAGATAATGAGAAGAACAATAGATACATCGTGTATAGCAGCCAGATACGGCGGGGAAGAATTTGCTGTGATACTTCCCGACACCTCAAAGGCAGAGGCTGCAGCGGTTGCAGAAACCATCAGGGAAGGAGTGGAGAACCACATCTTCGAAGAACTGCAGGGAAAAGAAAGACAAAAGGTTACTGTCAGCGTCGGAGTTTCCAGCTTTCCTGATGATGCTCTAAATAATATTGCGCTCATTGAGACCGCTGATAAACGCCTGTATAGCGCCAAAAAGAGCGGAAAGAACAAGGTGGTAGCCAATTGAAAACCTTTACCGTGCCAAATATGCTCACTTTTCTGCGGATACTTGGAATGCCTGTCTTCATATTAGCATTCATAACAGGACACATAACTGCTGCTACTGTAATATTTATTATTGCTATACTCACTGATATTTTTGACGGGGCAATCGCTCGAATGAATAAATCCAGGACTGTCCTTGGCTCTATCCTTGATCCGCTTGCGGATAAACTCCTGGTTGATATAGCGTTCCTACTGCTGGCAGGTAAAGGCTTAATGCCGTATTGGCTGGTTACAATAATAATCAGCAAAGATGTAATCCTTGTGCTTGGCTGGTTAATAGTCTATATAGTCACGGTAAATATCAAAGTAGAACCAAGTGTTTTTGGAAAATTTGCGAATTTTTTTGAGAGTTTCCTTGTAATAATCCTTATGATAACTCTTGCATATCCTTCGAAATCTGAAACTCTTGATTTCTTGCCATTTCTCATATCCGGCACTATGTATGCCACCGCTGCAATCGCGGGTTTTGCTCTTATAGATTATGTATTAAAAGGAATAAAGCGCCTTGGTTAATACCCTTGTTATGATA
>JBAXDA010000352.1:0-1967 GCA_037141215.1 Candidatus Firestoneibacteriota bacterium
TTTATCTTTTTTATCCTGAACCCTGGCAAAAGCCGTTAACCCTATTCTCTTAAATATGGTCGGGATAACGGTAGTATAATTTAATACAGTGTAGGCAAGCTGTGAAATGCCGTAGTCTTTCAGGCCTGTTTGCCCGGCAAGCAGTACGACAGGAGCCAGGACCGTAAGGTAGGTTGACATGTTTATATAGAAGACTTTTGAGACCGAATTAAACAGTTCTTTTATCAGTTTTCTGTCAACCAGCAGCCCGGGCTTGAACCCGGAGTATTTCATAGCGAGGACGGCAGGGACCAGCCCTCGGCAAATATTCCCCAGTACCAGACCCCAAACACCCCAGCCAAGCAATACCAAAACAACGGCTGCAAGATTAAACGCTATCAATTCTCATACTTCAATGATTCCTACCTTTTTATATTCCAGAGTTCTTTCCAGTAACGCCGTGGGAATGCTCTGAAAAATATAAAAGAACGCCCCTATGCCTACTGATAAAATTAAGTAGAATAATTGTACCGGCTTATGATACCACTCTACGGCTGCATAGCCTGCCACAACGCTCAACAACAGGCAGATAACAGCGAGAATCTGCTGAAAAGTAAAGGCCGTTTTAATTTCTTCCTGGGTAGGAACATGTTCCAGCCTTATAAAATGAGTTTGTATGCCAAAATCAATTATCCCTCTGAAAATTATTAATATTGTAAACGCGATAAAAAAAAGGCCGAAAGTTTCCGGGCCAAGCACTCTTGCCAGTATCAGCCCTCCGGCAAAATTAACCGCAAAACCTGAAATATGCCTTAGAAATAAATTCTTAAAGCCTTTTAGCATTGAGGCTTTTAAATCAACTCCCGGTATGGTTGAAATATTTTCCATTTATTTTGCGCCTTGCTTGCCGGCCCGCTGCTTTTCCCGGTGATAATTCAAAAGATCTTTTAATGTTTCTGTAATCCCTATTTTTGGCTTCCAGCCTGTCTGTTTAATAAACTTCGTATTGTCTCCGATTAACACAGGAATATCTGACGGCCTCAATCTATCCCGGTCTTTTTCAATTCTGATCTTCCTTTTAGACATGCTCAATAAAGCAGCCAAAACGGCTCTTATCCTGTATCCTTTCCCGGAGCAAATATTATAGACATCTCCGTATTTGCACTTTTCTGAAGCTGCCCAGTAGGCAGAAACAAAATCCCGGACATCTGTAAAATCTCTTATTGCGTTTAGATTTCCGGTTTTTATTGTAGGTTCTTGTCTGCCTGCTTCTATAAGGGCAATTTGCTTCGCAAAGCTTGATTCCGCAAATATTTCGCCTCTTCCCGGCCCGGTATGTGTAAAAGCTCTTATACGAACGGTTTTTAAGCCGTGCCTGAGATTATATTCATAAGCCAGCAAGTCCTGAACGGTTTTACTTATGGCATAAGGAGAGACAGGGGCAAGAGGAGTGGTTTCCTTCACAGGAATATTTTTCTTCCCGGGGTTTCCGTATTCATCAGCCGAACACGCAATAACGATAACGGGGTTTGTTTTAGACGAGAGCACCGCATCAAACAGGTTCAACTGCCCCTTAATATTCACCTCGAAAGTTTTCTTTGCCTCTTTCCAGGAGAGAGAAACAGAAGATTGCGCCGCAAGATGAAATATTCTCGCGGGATTTATCTTTCTGATAGTTTTATTCACGGCTTTCCCGTCGCATAGATCACATTTGTGTATCTTTACGCCGTTTGTTGAAACTCCCTGCGGAACTTTGAGTTCAATTCCGTGAACTTCGCAGCCTTTTGCAAGGGCAAGTTTTGCTAAATGTTTACCGACAAAACCCAGCGCGCCGGTTATGAGTATTTTCTCTTGTTTCAAGTCTATTCCTTTTTTCGTAGGTCAGGCTTGTAGCCTGACTTGCTTGGTTAGACAGGTCACAGACCCTGCCCAGCACTGGACATCTTTATCAGTGCTGGATTTCGGCTGCGCCTCAATCCTACAAATTC
>JBAXDA010000353.1:0-1966 GCA_037141215.1 Candidatus Firestoneibacteriota bacterium
AAAGAGCGAGAAAGAAGGGTATCCGGGCTGAATATGCGGCGCCGCTCTCTGACCGTTCCTTACACGAAGAAGCGATTGCAAAAATAATTGACGAAGAAAAGTGCGGACTGGTCTGCCTTGCAGGCTATATGAGGCTTGTTACAAAATATTTTGTTGAAAAATACCGCGGCAGGCTTATGAACATTCATCCTTCCTTGCTGCCTTCGTT
The DNA here is from genome assembly GCA_037141215.1 of Candidatus Firestoneibacteriota bacterium. Classification (GTDB taxonomy): domain Bacteria; phylum Oederibacteriota; class D2-FULL-39-29; order D2-FULL-39-29; family CAIOVX01; genus JBAXDA01. The sequence continues at coordinate 209 of JBAXDA010000353.1, forward strand.
TGGAGGGGCTCACGGACAGAAGGATGCCCTTGAGCACGGGGTAAAGGTTTCCGGCTGCACTATACATTTTGTTGACGAAGGGATGGATTCCGGCCCCATAATAATACAAGCTGCAGTTGCGGTCAGCAGCGAAGACACAGTAGAGACTCTCTCGGAGAGGATACTTAAAGAAGAACACAGAGCTTATCCGGAAGCCATACGGCTTTTTGCCGAGGGCAGGCTGAAAATAGAAGGAAGAAAAGTAAAAATATCACGGTGATTGCGGAGGTGAGAATGAGCCATAACACTTTGGTCAGGATCAAAAGGGCGTTGATCAGCGTTTCCGATAAAACCGGAATTATAGAGCTAGCGAGAGAGCTTAGAAAACACAAGGTTGAGTTAATCTCCACGGGCGGCACCTCCAAGGCGCTCAAAGACGCGGGAATTACTGTTTTAGATATTTCCGAGGTCACGGGTTTTCCTGAAATGCTTGACGGCAGAGTCAAGACCCTGCATCCGAAGATTCACGGAGGGCTTCTCGCCATAAGGTCCAATAAAGAACACATGGACACAATTAAGAAGCACGAGATTATTCCGATTGATATGGTGATAGTTAATCTCTACCCGTTCGAAAAAACCATCTCCAAGCCGGATTGCAAATTTGAGGATGCGATAGAGAACATTGATATCGGCGGCCCGTCTATGATAAGGTCGGCAGCAAAGAATTTTCACTCTGTCTGCGTTATCGTTAACCCCAAATTTTACCCCGAAATAATAGAAGAACTGGAAAAAAACGACGGTTCCATCGGCCAGCATACCAGGGACAGGATGATGATAGAAGTTTTCAAATCAACCTACCAGTATGATATGGCAATCTATAATTATTTCAGCAAAGCCGTAACCAAAGAAGAGCTGCCCTCTGTATATAATCTTTAGTATGAAAAGCACCAGGGTTTAAGGTATGGGGAGAATCCTCACCAGAAAGCCGCTTTTTACACTGATAAGCAGGCAAAAGAACCTTCTGTTTCCAGAGCAAAGCAGCTCCACGGGAAAGAAATGTCTTACAACAATATCATGGACACAAACTCCGCCGTCGAGATAATTAAAGAATTTAGCGAACCGGCTGTTACAATTATAAAACACACCAACCCCTGTGGTACCGCTGTCGGGCAAGACATAGATGAAGCGTTCCTTAAGGCTTATGAAGCTGATCCGCTTTCCGCGTTTGGGGGAATCATAGCCCTTAACAGAAAAGTCACTAAAAAAATAGCAGAGTATCTTGAAGCGAAATTTACGGAAGTGGTCGTTGCTCCGGGGTTTGACAAGCAGGCCCTGGAGATCTTTGAAAAAAAGAAAAACATACGGCTATTAGTAATAGAGAACCTTGATGCTTTGAAAGAAAGAGACAAAGAGTATGACCTTCGTAAGGTTGTAGGCGGATTATTGGTGCAGGAGAGAGACCTTGAGAATATTGGTGAAACAGAACTTAGAACTGTCACCAAGAAAGCCCCTACGAAACATCAAATAAAAGACATGCTCTTTGGCTGGAAAGTGGTCAAACATGTAAAATCCAATGCCATAGTTATTGTTAAGGACGGAGTTACGCTGGGAGTAGGCGCGGGCCAGATGAACAGGGTAGGTTCAGTGAGTATTGCTGCCAAGCAGGCAGGCGGTAAGGCCGCCGGAGCAGTGCTAGTCTCGGATGCAATGTTTCCTAAAGCAGACAATATCGATACAGCCCACAAAGCCGGAATAATCGCAATAATACAGACCGGCGGG
>JBAXDA010000354.1:0-1958 GCA_037141215.1 Candidatus Firestoneibacteriota bacterium
ATGGAGTGTCTTATTACCGACGGGATGAAAGAGCACGGCTATGAAGACATTCAGGTCGACAAGGCCGGAAATATCTCCGGCACCATAAAAAGCAACAGGGATGAAGGTGACCTGGTTATTCTTTCTCATATGGATACTAATGTCGGGTTGGAACTGGCTGCCGGAGAAGGCTTTAAGAACGGCATAGTTAACGGGCTGTTTGCCGGAGCCTTGATGAAAAGTTCTCTTGCAGCTCTGTCAGGAAATATTGTTTTTGCCTGCGCCTCCCGTCTCAACGGCGGAGAATTTGGGGCGGAATATTTATTTGGAGAGACCTTGAAGAATAGAAAGAATAAAATAAAAGGCGTGTTACTTTGTGAGCCTACCGGCCTGAATGTCTTCCTGGGCCACAAAGGCAGAATGGAATATGAGATAGAGGTGAGCGGACAATTTGTCGAAAAGAACGGCGGGAGCCGGATGCAGGTTTCTTTTCCGCTGATAAGAGAGCTTGCCAGGATCTCGGATACTCTCCCGTCGGATGATTTTCTGGGTAAATCCAATATTTCTGTCCGGCACATAAATGATGCGAAAGCTCTACCGGGTGAACCCAAAAACGGTGTCAGACTCACGGTTGACAGGGTTTTTATTCCGCAGGAAGAGAGGCAGGCGATTCTAAGCAGGGCAAAAAGCGTGGCGGAAAATGTTTATGCGGCTAACGGACCGCTTCTAGTAAACACTTCGGTTGTTACAGAGAAGGTAAGGACCGCGGGTGGGCTTGAATTTATGCTGGAAAAGAAACATGATCCCTGGCTTATGGATCCTATGCATTGTTTTATTCAGAGGTCTATGGAAGCTCTTTCAGATGCAGGAATTAAAGCTAAAACCGGTTATTGGAAGAAGGCGCTGACGCTGGGCTCGCTTACCTGCGGCAGGCTGAAGCTTCCCACTTTGGGCTTCGGCCCTTTGCTCGAAGATACCCAGGGTATGGCAGAGCTTGAGCTCCTTTCCAAAGCAGTTTACGGAGCGGCGTGGATTGCGCAAAAAGCCGTAGGAATTCCTTCTTTCGGCTGGACTTCTGATGACTTCTAAAGATAAGCTAAACATACTGGTTTTCAATCCCGGCAGTTCTTCTGTCAAATATAGACTGATAAAGATGCCAGAGGAGAAGGACCTGATAACCGGTGAAGCGGAACGGGTGGGGATAAAAACACAGGGAGAATCTTTTATCTCTCATACTCTGCGAGGAAAGAAAAAAACATTAAAAGCCTATATGCCGGACCATGCCTCCGCTTTCAGGGAAATTATGAAAACGCTGGAAGCTGATACAAAAAATGATCCGGACTTAAAAGTCGGGGCGTTTGCGCACAGATATGTTCATCCCGGAAAGCTATACAACAAGACTATTAAGCTGGACCGGCAGGAATTGAAAGATTTAAAAAGTACTTTCGACCTTGCGCCTTTGCATAATCCCGTCTCGCATTCCTTCATGGAATTTTGTGGAAATTACCCCGGGGAGGTGCCTCAATATGCGGTGTTTGACACGGCTTTTCACGCCAAGATGCCTCCTGAAAATTATACCTATGCCATTCCGGAAAAACTCGCACTTAAGCACGGCATTAGAAGAGTCGGATTTCATGGTATCTCTCACGAGTTTGTTACCGCGGAAGCCTGCAAATTTCTGAAACGGGAATACCGGCTACAAAAAATTATTAGCTGCCACCTGGGAACGGGAGGGGCTAGCATTGCTGCCATTAGAGACGGAAGCTCTATCAGTAATACCATGGGCTTTACGCCGCTCGAGGGACTGGTAATGAATACTCGCAGCGGAGACCTGGATATCAGCGCGCTTCTGCATCTGATGGACTTTAATAATTACTCTATAAAGCAGGCCGATGAAGCGCTTAACAAGAAGAGCGGGGTGCTTGGCGCCTACGGGCTTTCTTCTGACCTGAGAGATGTGATAAAGAAGCTCGGGACCG
>JBAXDA010000355.1:0-1948 GCA_037141215.1 Candidatus Firestoneibacteriota bacterium
AAAGGGACGAGAGGGACAGGTCCAGGCCCTTTGGAGCTCTAAAAAAGGTGCCGGATGCTGTTGTGCTGGATACCACAAAGATGTCCAGTTTGGATGTTGTAGAAAGGATAGTGGAAATAATCAAAAAAAACGCTAAGCAGCTATAATATAGATTTCTATGTTTATTTAGGTGCCCGTCTCGCCCACCGCAAAGCGGAGAGGCGGACGAGGTCTCGCCACAAGAGTGGCGGATAATCGTATTTCCAGGGGGAATTTATGAGGGCGATCATTCTGGTCGGAGGCGAAGGTACGAGATTGCGGCCGCTTACGCTGGGTCTCCCCAAAGCCGTAGTGCCGGTAGTGAACCGTCCCATGATGTTTTATATCCTTGATTGGCTCAAACTGCACGGAGTTAAGGAAGCGGTCCTGAGCGCCTGCTATAAGCCGGACAAATTAAAGAAAACTATCGGGAACAATTACCGGGGTATCAAGGTCTCTTATACTTACGAAGCCGAGCCGCTGGGTACCGGCGGCGCCGTAAAAAGGTCTGAGAAATTTATTAAAGGAACTACCGTTGTTATGAACGGGGATGTGCTTACCGATCTGGATCTTTCCGGAATGCTCAAGTTCCACAGGCTGAGAAAAAGCAGGATGACGCTGGCCCTTACGCCGGTTGAAAATCCTTCGGCCTACGGAGTTGTGGAGACGAAAAAGGACGGGGCTATAATACGCTTTCTGGAGAAACCTTCGCTCGATGAGATTTCCGGAAAAGAGACAAATATTAACGCAGGGGTTTACCTTGTGGAGCCGGGCGTGCTCGGTATGCTGGAATCTGACAGGGTTTGCTCTCTTGAGAGGGAGATCTTCCCCAGACTTACGGGCGCCGGTTTTTACGGCTATATAGAAAAAAATATTTACTGGATGGACCTTGGAACAACCGAGAAATATATGCAGACAAACAAGGACCTGCTCTCGGGAGTTTTCAAAGCCCCTGTCCCGTTAAAATCCTGCTTGCGGAAAGGCGTAAGACTTGCTAAAACCGTCAACTTGGGCTATAATATCTCCATTGGAAACGGAACAAAGATCGGCGAATTTACGGTGCTGGGGAAGAACTGCAGTATCGGAAAGAATTGTGTTATTGAAAGATCCATAATCTGGGACGGGGTCTTGATCGGCGACAATTGTTTCATCGCTGACTGCATACTTGCAAATGATTCAAAGATAGGGCATAATACCACTCTCACCGGCGGGGCTGTTCTTGGGCCTATGACGGTGATAACGCCATTTAGCAGGATTAAACGCTGATGAAAAAATATATTTCCATAGCCGCCTTATTCTTCGTCGGGATTGTCTATGTATTTACCCTGGCTCCCTGCATTACCGCAACCGGAGATTCCTCGGAAATGGTCGTAGCGTCCTACACGCTCGGGGTGGCTCATCCTCCCGGCTATCCTCTTTACACAATGATAGGAAAAGTATTTACTTTCATGCCTGCAAGCAATATAGCCTTCAGGGTCAATATAATGTCCGTCTTCTTTGGACTGCTTACGCTCTTTGTTTTTGACAGAATTTTAGCCAGATTCATTAAGAACAGGGTGGCGAGAGTTCTCGGTCTTCTTGCGCTGGCCTTTGCACCGCAGACCTGGGAATATTGTATTGTTGCGGAAGTCTTTACTCTTGCGAATTTTCTCACCATGCTGATAATATATCTGCTCTTCCGTTTTGACGAGCGGAAAGACTTGAAGTCCTTCCTGCTGATTTTCTTTGTTTTCGGCCTCGCTATGACGCACCAACACATGACCATACTTATTATACCGGCCATCGGCCTTACCTTCCTTATGCAGATGAAACATCACAGAAGGTTCGGCTTCCCCGATCAGGGTACTTTTATTATCGAAGGCTCCCTTTATGTTCTTCTGGGCTTTGGCGTTATGCTGATAGGGCTTCTTCCCTATCTTTACGCTCCCTG
>JBAXDA010000356.1:0-1943 GCA_037141215.1 Candidatus Firestoneibacteriota bacterium
CTGAGAATGACGGCTCCAGAACGCCGGCATTCAAAATATTCACCAATAATTTTTAACAAGAAAAGCTCCCAAGAGCTTAGGCACTGCGGAAACTCAATACATTTTTCGCAGGAATAGGCTATCTTCTAATTCTCACCTTTTCCTCCAAACCTTATCAATATTAACTTTAACTTTTTTACAATACTCGAAGCCGTAGAGCTGCGGGTAGAAATGAAACCACAATGTTATGTTTTTATTCAAGGAGGATACATGCAAACATCGACACTGCTTATCATAGTGCTCCCTTTCATCTGCACGATATGCGCTATCGCCGGTTATGTGGGCGGATATGTAATGCGCAAGAAACACGGAGAGGACAAACTGCATTCAGCCGAAGAACTGGCAAAGAAAATGCTGGCTGACGCCGAAAAACAGGTTGAAGCAAAAAAGAGAGAAGCCATACTTGAGGCGAAAGACGAACTGTATAAAGCCAAACAGCAGTTTGAAGAGGAAACAAAACAAAGAAAAGCCGAGGTTCTAAATCTTGAGAAGCGCCTGGTGCAAAGGGAAGAATCTCTTGACAAAAAGCTGGACGGTCTGGATCAGAAAGAAAGAGACCTGGTAAATAAAATCAAAGACCTGGAGCTTAAAGACAAAACCATAAAGGAAAAAGAAGAGCGTTTAACAAGATTGATAGAAGAAGAGAAGATTAGGCTTGAAAAGATCTCCGGCTTGACGCAGGAAGCCGCAAAGAAACTGCTCATGGAGATCATAGAGACGGAAGCGCGGCATGAAGCTTCGATCATTATAAAAAGGATAGAAGACGAAGCCAAGGAAGAAGCGGACAAAAAAGCAAAGAAGATTATTTCTCTTGCCATCCAGCGCTGCGCTATAGACCATACTACGGAGTTTACGGTCTCTGTTGTTCCTTTGCCCAATGAAGAAATGAAAGGCAGGGTTATAGGCAGAGAAGGCAGGAATATCAGAGCGATTGAAGCCGCGACAGGAATAGATGTTATCGTCGATGACACTCCGGAAGCAGTAGTGCTTTCCGGGTTTGATATGATGAGAAGAGAGATAGCAAGGATTTCTCTTGAACGCCTCATCTCCGACGGCAGGATACATCCTACCAGAATAGAAGAAGTTGTCAATAAAGTCAGGGCGGAAGTAGAGCAGAATGTAAAAGATACCGGCGAGCGCGTGGTGATAGAAATGGGTATTACCGGGCTGCATTCAGAGCTGGTAAGATTGCTCGGAAAACTCAAATACCGCACAAGCTACGGACAGAATGTCCTTCAGCATTCAATTGAAACAGCTCATCTCGCAGGGCTTATGGCCGGAGAGCTTGGACTTGACCCCGCGTCTTTCAAAAGAGCAGGTTTGCTGCATGATATAGGAAAAGCAATTGACCACGAGGTTGAGGGCACGCATCCTGAACTCGGCGGCGAGCTTTGCAGGAAGTATAAAGAAAGCGAGAAAGTCTGTTCCGCGGCCAGGGATCACCACGGCGATGACCCCCAGAGAACCATGGAAGCTGTCATTGTTCAGGCTGCCGACTCCATTTCAGGAGCAAGGCCCGGAGCAAGAAGAGAGAGCCTTGAGAGCTATGTGAAGAGGCTTGAAAAACTCGAAGATATAGCAGAATCTTTCCAGGGTGTTAAGCAGTCTTTTGCAATTCAGGCGGGCAGAGAAGTAAGAATCATGGTAGAGCACACCGAGATCAGCGATGCAGACGCTAACCAGCTTGCTAAAGATATTGCGAAAAGAATTGAGGAAGAAGTTGAGTATCCCGGTCAGGTGAAAGTAACAGTCATCAGAGAAATGCGCGCGACAGAATACGCAAAGTGACCGTTTCTAAAAGAAACGGTCATCCCCGAATGCTTTAGTCGGGGATCCAGAGGTCATTCGAGCGAAGCGAGAATGCTTTAATCGCGAAGCGATAGTTGTAATAATCTGTGTAATCG
>JBAXDA010000357.1:0-1911 GCA_037141215.1 Candidatus Firestoneibacteriota bacterium
ATCCGCAACAGGAGTGGCAGCAGTCCCGGCTATTGTAATCCAGCCGGTAGCCGTATCGCAATTATCTATTACTTTATAGTAACTCTCATATGTGGTCTCAAAATCGTCGTAGTGAGCGGAAACAAGGCATGGCAAAAGAAGCAGGAACGAAAGGACAAATAACAGCTTTTTCATATTGCACCCCCGATATTTTTATTACACTAATTTAGAAGCAATCTCACATATAATCCGTCTACTGCTACCTGTACAGTTAGTAGCAATTATGAGCTTTTTGTTCACAAAATAACTGGCAGGCTGTTGAAAATACCCCTACGGGTACTATAGTCTATAAAACTATTCATGGATTTTGCAATACATATCCTGCTAAATCCGTAAAACCAGAAGGCAACAACCCTTCAAGCTTAATTATCCTATTTTCTCAGTATTTTGTCAATATGTAAACCTGTTTTTTAGTCAATTTTATTCTCCACTCCGATTCTCTTTGCTAAGGAATGTTCCTTCGGCCTTCTCAAATAATTCTTTCAGGTTTAATACCATAATGTCAGGCACTGCAGAAATGACTGAAGCAGCTTTCCCGTAGCCTCCGGATAGGCCCACAGTAAACAAGCCGTGCGATTTTGCCGATGTAATATCCGTTGGAGCATCTCCGATCATTACTGCTTTTTTGGGAGAGACCCCTGAATTAATCAGTATTTCGAACATCCGTGGTTTTTCTATCTCTTTACCTTCAAGCATATCCGGAGTGCAGACAAGATCAAACCTTTCAAAGCCTCCAAGTTTCTGAAAAAGAAAACCCAGGTTGCGTTTTGGCTTATTTGTAACTATTCCAAGCTTTTTTCCTAAACTTTTAAGTTTCAGCACAAGCTCTTCCGCTCCGGGATAGTAAATGGTGCGCCTGAAATCCCTGAGAACATACATTTTAGCGTATTCTTCTGTGAAGGTCTTCAGTTCTGCGTCAGAAATGTCCGGGGTGAGTGTTTTTACCATTTCCTGAAGAGAAGGCCCTATAAGCCCTGCGTGTGGCTCGGCGTCTTTTAATCTTTCAATAGCAGAATAGGAACGCTTCATATTGGCAAGTATGTCCCCTGCCGTATCAACGAGCGTCCCGTCAAAATCAAAGAAGTACCAATCCAGTCCCAGGAAATGCATTACCTGCTCCTTTATTTGTAGGGTTAGAATCAGCGCTGCTATGACTCTCCCTAATTCTCTTTAAACTTCCAACCCTCCAATCTTCAAACACTCAAACTATGGCTTCAGCAGGTATAAGTACCACTTAAGGTATTTCGGAATCCATTTAAAGAGCCTGAATCTTGATTGCCCTGCCGTTCTGTCCCACCACTCAGTCGGAAGCTCGACTATCCTTCCTCCTGATTTATAAATCTTAGCTGCAATCTCCATCCCGATTTCAAATCCGCCCTCACTCTCTATAACTAAACTTTTCACTTTCTCTGTTCTGTAAAGTTTGTAACTGTTGGTTATATCGCTGGTTGGAACACCGAATAATAGATGAGCGGAAACTCCTGCCAGCCTCGAAAATAACTGTTTAAAGAACGGTCCGCCGTGGAGCTTTCCGCCTTTCATATATCTTGACGGGCAAACAAGGTCAGGTCCTCTCTCCGCCAGCCTGACAATATCAGGGAGTATGACATAATCATCTGACATATCCGCCATTGTTATAAGGACATAATCAGCGCTTGAAGACAACAAACCGGTTTTAATAGCATTGAGAACACCGCGCACAGGGTTTTTTACGAAGACCACGGGTAGCGACAATTCGCTTTGGATTTTCTTCACAGCCGGCAGGGTGTTGTCTTCCTCAAAATCATAAACTATGTTTAAAACAAATTCAACGCCGACCATCCCTTTTGCATGCTTATCAATCGCCCGCAGAGTATTTCCGATATTGGCGCC
>JBAXDA010000358.1:0-1904 GCA_037141215.1 Candidatus Firestoneibacteriota bacterium
AATTGAAAGTATTTGCGGTTTTACTTCAAAGCGTGTAAAATGAATCAATTGGTGCCTGTTTATTTATCAATGTAAACAAAATAGGGGTAAACTAAATTGAACGATGATGAGAAAGACATAATTAAAGAGAGCCCGAACGGTATAGTTGAAACCAAACTATTCAAGTTTGACTCTCTGACGCTTGAGAATGGAGAGGCGCTTTCTCCTGTTCAGCTTGCCTATGAGACCTATGGCAGTCTGAACAACTCCAAAGACAACGCGATTCTTCTCTGCCACGCTTTGAGCGGAGATGCTCATGTTGCAGGCATCAGCAAAACCACAGGGAAACCGGGTTGGTGGGAATTTCTCATTGGGCCGGGGCGCGCGTTTGATACAAATAAATACTTTGTTATTTGTTCAAATGTAATAGGCGGCTGCAGTGGTTCTACGGGTCCGTCGTCAATTGACTCCAAGACAAGCAAGCCCTATGGGATGGATTTTCCGGAGATAACCATTAAAGATATGGTAAACGCGCAGGTGCGCCTTATAGATTCCTTTGGAATAAAACAACTCTTCAGCGTCTCCGGAGGATCAATGGGCGGGATGCAGGTTTTGGAGTGGGCCTATTCTTACCCGGAGAGGGTAAAGACGGCTATTCCTATTGCCACTTCTTTCAGGCACTCTGCCCAGCAAATAGCCTTCAATGAAGTTGGTCGCATTGCTATAATGAGCGATCCTGAATGGAAAGAGGGTGAGTATGGCGAAAAACAGCCCGAAAACGGCCTCTCTGTCGCCAGAATGATAGGTCATATTACTTATATGAGCGATGATTCCATGAATGAGAAGTTCGGAAGAAGAGTACGCAAACAGGGTAAAGACGGGAAGAAACTAAACACGGGTTTTGAAGTTGAGAGTTACCTCCGGCACCAGGGCGAAACATTTGTCAAACGCTTTGACGCAAACGCCTATATTTGTATTACCAAAGCGCTGGATTTCTTTGACCTGGGAGAAAACAAGTCGCTGACCAAGCATTTTAGAGGGACGAAAACCAAGTTCCTGGTCATCTCCTATTCTCACGACTGGATTTATCCTTCAATTCAGTCCAAGGAAATAGTGAAAGTTTTGAAGTACGCCTGGGCGGATGTTACCTATTGCGAAATAAAAAAATCTTACGGGCACGACGCGTTCCTGATTCCGCACGAGGAGCAGGGACAGCTGGTCGGCAGTTTCCTTGAGAATGTAAGGCAGGGTAGATAATTGGAAAGATTAGATTATATAATAATCGCGGATATGGTGGAGAACGGCTCAAAAGTTCTTGACCTTGGAAGCGGGGACGGGCGGCTCCTCCGTCATTTGATGGATTACAATGAGGTCAGAGGCGTCGGGATAGAAAATGACGAGAAAGCCGTCTATGCGAGCGTAAAAAACGGGGTTACGGTTGAGCATGCCGATATTGACGAAGGACTCCCTGATTTTCCTGAAGCGTTCTTTGACTATGTGATAATTAATTTTACTCTTCAGGAGACAAAGAAACCAAATACAGTCATTCGCGAGGCGCTTAGGGTAGGAAAGAAAGTGATAGTCTCATTTCCAAATTTCGCCTATTTCAAAGTAAGGCTTTCGCTGGGGCTGCTCGGGAGAACGCCGCGGACGGGGGCGCTTCCTTATAGATGGGACGAATCCCCGAATCTTCATTATTTTACGATAAAGGATTTTAAGCAATTCTGCACGGAAGAAGGAATCACCGTAGAACGGTTTGTAGGTTTCACGGGATCTACCAGGGTTCCTTTTCTTGAAAATCTTCTTGCCGAAAAAGCCGTATTTATGATATCTTGAAGATGATTACACAGACCACGGCACTGAACCCGAGTTCTTACGAGTGGTTCACGTGCCACGGCCCTGAACCTGAGCTTTTGCGAATGGTT
>JBAXDA010000359.1:0-1892 GCA_037141215.1 Candidatus Firestoneibacteriota bacterium
TCTCGGGGTCCAGTTTACCCGAAGAGGCCAACTGTTGCTCGCCAAGGATGGCATTTATCTTATTTCTTTCTATAACTCTGTAACCTTTGCCCATAAGCTGGGTAAGAAACTCATCGGCAACCGCTTCACCGGAATTGCGGTAGTCGAGATGGCTGGAAAAACCCGTCACCGCAACGCGCTTTATACCGGAAAAATTATATTCCTTGCTGATGGAAAATCTGGCGGAAGAACAGCCCGAAAACAGCATTGCGACCAGTGATAGTAAAAGTAACGATCTTTTCATAAATTCTCCTGGAGATACGATTTGCAATTCCCCCGGTTCAGTGGACTACTTGCTAAGTTGATAAAAGTCTCTTTCTGCCTGATCGGGACTTTTGTACCCGTTGTACGAGTGCAGGCGCTCCGTGTTAAAATATCCACACACATACCCAAAGACCGCAACCTTTGCCTTTTCCCTTGTTTCGAAAACTTTGTCGTATATTTCTTCTTTCTTTAAACTGCACATAAAACTTTCCGCCACTGCATTGTCGTACGGGTTGCCTTTTCCGCTCATGCTCATCGTCATTCCGGCCCCGGCAACAATTGCCTGATGATCTCCGGCCGCATACGTCGATCCGCGATCAGAATGATACAGAACTCCCGCCTTCGGTCTTCTCATTGCGATCGCCTGTTTCAATGCCGCGTTCGCCAACTCCGAATCTATACTATCCGACATCGCCAATCCTACTACTTTCCTCGCGTACAAGTCAATTACTACCGCCACATACAGCCATCCTTCTTTTGTCCAGACGAATGTTATGTCCGCCACCCAGATTTCATTCGGCCTTACTACAACAAACTTCTGTTGCAATATATTCACTGCTACAGGATGCTTGTGCTTTGAATCCGTTGTTACCTTATATTTCCTGGACTGCTTTGCTCGGATTCCGTTAAGTTTCATAAGCCGGGCTATTCGGTGCTCGCCATATTTCTTTCCAAGCGCACGGTATATCCTCGGGCTTCCGTAGTTCTTACGGTTCTTTTCGAACACAATCATTATTTCAAATATCAGCTTCGTGTTTTCCGCTTTCCGTTTCTGCGGCCGCTTTAACCAGGCGTAATAACCGCTCTTTCTTATCTCTAAAACACGGCATATCCTCTGTACCCCGTATTCCGGGGCGTACCTTTTTACGAATTCGTACTTTTTCCCTGCTCCTCTGAGAATATGCCGATTGCTTTTTTTAAGACTTCATTGTCCTTCTTTGCGCTTTCCAGTTCTCGCCTTAGCCTCATTATCTCGGTAAGGTGCCCTTTCCCAACAAATGCTTTTTCTCCACCTGAAGCATACTTCTTTTTCCAATTATGTATCAGGTTGTCATGTATACCCAGACTCCGGGCCACTTCTGCTACTTTTTGCCCGTCTTCGACCATTTTTACCGCTGATATCTTAAAAGCCTTATCAAAACTGCGTTTCTGCTTCCCTTCTTCCATTGGACACCTCCGTCCTTGAGACGGTATTATATTAACACCATCTCTTCATTGTGTCCACTGCTTTGGGGGAATTGTAACCCGCCTGTTAATATTAGTATGATTTTTAAAAGACGCCAATTGTACCAAGGTGTAACAGGATTTTCTACTGGGCGCTGCTTGAGCTGAATTACAAAGGGTATCCGGGGCGGAAACTAAAGAGCTGAAATTTTATCAATCTTTGGAGGGGCTATTTTCGCAAAGTTTATCAATTCTGTTATGGATTTAGCCTGCATCTTATGCATAACCCTGCCGCGGTGAACTTTAATTGTCTGCAGGACTGTGCCCAGTTTCACGGCAATCTCCTTATTTATCATGCCTTTGGCCAGAAAATGAAAGACTTCCAGCTCCCGGCGGGACAGTTTTTTTATATTCCTGCTGATTTT
>JBAXDA010000360.1:0-1843 GCA_037141215.1 Candidatus Firestoneibacteriota bacterium
CGTTTTCTTTATTTCCGCAAATTCACTTTTAATCGCGGCGTCTATCTCTGCGGCAGGTTTTCCGGCAAGTGAAGTGTCCCCGCCCGTCTTGCCAATAAAATCTTTAACATTCTCAGCGGTAAGGTCACTCCCTAAAATACTGAATGGTATCTTAAATTTTTTTTCATATTTTGCCGCGTCGTTTGCCAGGTCCAGAGGCTCCTGATACCTGAAGGGCGTGATTGTCTCCGGTCTTTTTGTAGTAAGCCTGACATTGTCTATGAATATCTGCTCGCCCACTTTTGGGGCATACATCCCAATATAAAATTCCGAAACAGTGTCAACTGACTGGGAGAAGAGATCTATGACCGTATTTTTTCCGGCGCTCAGGCGGGCTATCTTTGTCCAATCATTCTTGCCGTATTTCGCTATAAAGAAAACTACGCAGTCTCTACCGACGGTCACATCCGCCTTGAAGGTCCTATAAATACCCCATAGATTTTTCTCTGACGCCGGCAGAGTATATTTAGCAGCAGGCATATCCCCGCCGCTAAAAGTAAGCCTTAGCGCATTCTCGCCTTCGGTCGCGTTCTCTCTGACTCTTTCAACTTTTACCTGAGCGGTTTCCGCTTTTAGCCCGGGTACGCTCGAAGAGATCCAGTTATACCCTATGGTATGATCTTCAAAACCGAAAACTGTAAGTTCATCGGCAGATAAAAGATTTGAAAGCAAAAGAATCAGGATGAATAGCTTCTTCATGTTCGCTCCCCGCAAAACTGCCTTTTACTCTCCGACTTCATTTTTCATACTTGCCGGCAATAACTTCTTCCTTCAATATATACTTAACATTGTTCAAGAGCACATACCCGCCCGCCTCGCCTTCAAAGACAACTTCATTCCCGTCAATATTCACGCCAATAGCGCTGCCTTTTTTGATTAAAACCGGTTTCTTTTCGCCTGCAGTGGAAAGGACATTCAGGAAGATATCTTCACTTCTGCTTCCTTCTGGCTTTACTTCAACTCTCCAAAGGTCAGCGGCCTCTGTCAGAGCGCTTTCCGTCTCCGGAAAGTCTTCCCCGCCGTAGGTATAACCTTTTATTTTGTTAAAAACGGTTTTCTCGGGCAGAAGCGCATAGCAATTAAGCGTGCCTTCCCCGTTCTTCACCGTAAATTCTCTTTTCTTGAGTTCAGGTTCATTCTTGCAATGCAGCAGCCAGGTCTTGCCGTATTCGGCTTTCACGGCCTCAACCCTGTCAAGAATAACGAAGACTCCCGGACGCAGAAAGACTATTTTGCGGACATATTTCCTTACCTTTTTGGCGCTATAGGCTTTGGAGCAGTCCCCTGCGACATACATAAAGCCGGGAGTGTTCTCAAACGCGGTTATTTTCCCGCGGGTGAATTTTGCTTTTTTTAATTCCCATTCTAGAAGATTAGCGGCCACCGTATCCCATTTTTTCGCCTGCCCGCCGTCATTCGCGAAATATTTACCGCCCCGGTAATTTTTCCATTCTTCTCCCGGCATAGCTACAAGCAGGCAATTGTGGGCGATAGTACGGGTGAGCCAGTTCACGGCATGCGGCGAACTCCAATTTTTGTATTCCCCGCTCTCGGTCGCCAGCTGGTCGTATCTGAATATTTCAAAGTTTCCCGTTTCAAGATGCTGATGCTGATTCCAGTAATCAGAGCACTCAAAGCGGAACCAAGTCGCATCCTCTCCCCAGCCGTCCCGGGCATAGACCTTTCCCGCGTCCTTCACCAGGTGTGCCAACGGAAGATTCTTCAAATCTAGCGGCGTTTCCTTTACATTGCCGTAAAGAAAATCGAACGCCCGCATCATGGAGTTAGAACCATTCCTGGTCTT
>JBAXDA010000361.1:0-1838 GCA_037141215.1 Candidatus Firestoneibacteriota bacterium
ATGAGCTTCGCTGCAATTTCTATGCCGGTCTGCCCTGATTTTGTCTTCTCTTTGTCTTTCTTTAGCTCTTCAATAAGACTGTCTGGAACATGAATGCCTGCGACATTCTCATTCATAAACTTGGCCATGCCTACGGTCTTAAGAACAACGATGCCCACATAAACAGGAACGCCGAAATCCTTGACGCGTTTCATGAATTTTTCAAATTTATCAGATTCGTAAACGGCCTGTGTCTGGAAAAACTCCACACCCGCTTTTATTTTCTTCTCCATTTTGAAAAGTTGCGGGTCCAGCGGTTCGGCGCAGGGCGAAACCACGGCGCCTTTGCAAAACTTTGGCGGTTCACCTTCAAGCTTATTTCCGGAAAGATCAAAGCCTTCTTCCAGGCGCTTCACCATATAAGCAAGAGATACAGAATCCAGATCAAACACAGGCTTCGCGTCTTTATGGTCTCCCAAAATCAGATGGTCTCCCGTAAGGAGCAATAAATTCTCTATACCGAACATTGCAGCGCTTAAAACATCGGATTGCAGCGCAAGACGGTTACGATCCCTGCAGGTAATCTGAAATACGGGTTCAAAACCCTTATCCTTAAGAACCTTGCACGCAGCCAAGCCGCCCATTCTCATCACCGAAGACTGATTGTCTGTTACATTTATTGCCGCTACTTTACCTCTAATATATTCAGCCTCGTGGAGCATCTTGTCAAGATTAATGCCTTTCGGCGGCCCGACTTCAGAGGTTATTACAAACTTCCCGTTTTTTGTTAAATCTGTCAACTTCATTTTGCCTCCGATAGATACTATTTTGTGCCAATTAAATTTTTATTTGCTTCTACATCTGCTTCTTATAATCCCTCAGCTTAATTCTTTCCTTCAAAACTTTATCATTTTCTTTCAGCGCATTCATTTTATCAAATATTTTCTGCCAACCGCAATCCATTTCCTTGCTGACCTCGCACTTCCCGTTCTTGGCGCCTCCGCAAGGACCGTTCAAGAGGCTTTTCGAACAGGTTGTTACAGGGCAGATGCCAAAAGTAAGGCCCATTTGGCACTCGCCGCACTGTTCGCAGTCATACTCCAGAGGCGTAACTCCGGGGAAACCCGGCAGGTAATAGGTGTCGCTTCCGGAAACCACTTTTTTCTCCTGCAACAGGCCCGCAAAGGTCTGAATTCCGACTCCGCAGGAGAACATAAGAATACAGTCCGCCATTGAGATTTTTTCCTTGTACATCTCCAGGCGTTTTTGAGTAAAATCTTCCCTGCACATATAGTCAAAGATTACTTCTTCTTCAATAATATCCGCGCCGGCAGACTTAAGCTCCGACTTTAGCGCGGCCATTTCCTTTAACGGGAAAGAAACCTCGTGACAACCCAGACAGGCTATCAGCAGGGTTCTCCCTTTAAGCTCCGGGAGAATTGCTTCTTTTTTCTTTACTTCAGTAATCAGCATATTATTTCTTCTCTCTTATTGATTTTTTTGCTATTTTTATTATCTCCACAATGGAAGACTTTGCCGCGCAGATATTGTCGCAGCAGCCGCATTCAATGCAGTTCATAACTCCATAATTTTCCATTTCGGCGTACTTGCCCTGCTGCGCCATAAGCACATAGAAAGTCGGCTTGAGTTCCATCGGGCAGATATCAACGCACCTCCCGCATTTTATGCAGTCAGGGCCGTCCTCTTCTATATCCTTTTTAAAGATGCATATTATCCCGCTCGTTCCTTTTATAACCGGAACTTCGAAGTCTGTTTGGGTAACTCCCATCATCGGCCCGCCGGTTTTTACAAGCATATTATTATCAGGTTTGATACCGCAGTAACTTATGATATCCTTA
>JBAXDA010000362.1:0-1833 GCA_037141215.1 Candidatus Firestoneibacteriota bacterium
TCCTACAAATACCGCCTTATACCCCAACTTAAAGAGTTCTGGGATAGTAAGGGTCTTTCCGATCAGCACATTGAGCTCTATCTTTACGCCGAGTTTCTTTAAATAATCCACTTCTATATCAAGAATTTCTTTCGGTAGTCTGAACTGCGGAATACCGTAACGCAATACTCCGCCCGTCGCATGGAGTGACTCGTACATAGTAACATCATAGCCCATAAGGACCAGATCCCCCGCGCAGGTAAGCCCCGCAGGTCCGGAACCTACTATTGCCACATTTGCAATCTTATCCTTCGGTAAAACGGGGACATTTTTCTCAATATTGCCGCTTTCGCGTTCTTTATCTGCGACAAATCTTTCCAGGCGGCCTATACCGACGGGTTCGTTCTTCTTTCCCACTATGCATTTAATTTCGCACTGTTCTTCCTGCGGGCAGACCCTTCCGCAGACCGCGGGAAGTCCGTTGGTTTCTTTTATCTTCTTCGCGGCCTCGTCGTATTTCTTTTCCGCGACAAGCTTGATAAAAGCCGGTATGTTTATATTTACCGGACAGCCATCCACGCAGAACGGCTTTTTGCACTGCAGGCATCTTGAGGCCTCAACAAGGGCTTCAGCTTCATCGTATCCAAGCGCGACCTCGTCAAAATTCTTCACGCGCGCCATTGGTTCCTGTTTCTTCATCTCTGTTTTTTTAGGTATAATGGGCATAGGGTTACCTGCACTTTTCGCATTTAAGCGAATTTATAAATTTTTCTTTAGAGGCGCCTTCCATATCCTTGAACTGGTTTAAGCGTTTCATTAATTCGTCAAAATCAACCTGATGGCCGTCAAAAGAAGGGCCGTCCACACAACCAAATTTTGTCTTCCCTCCTACAGTCACCCTGCAGGCCCCGCACATACCGGTGGCATCAAGCATTATGGGATTTAGACTGACGATAGTCCTGACATTGTAGGGTTTGGTAAGGTTGGAGACGACTTTCATCATGATAACCGGCCCGACCGCAAGGACCAGGTCAATTGTCTTATCGGCGTCCAGGAGTTCCTTCAATATCTCGGTCACAAAACCTTTTCTGCCATGCGAGCCGTCATCCGTGGCAATAAATAATTCGTTGCTCACTTTCTTTAATTCCTCTTCAAAAAAAAGCAGACTCTTGTTCCTCGCGCCTATTATGGTCCTGACTTTCGCGCCTTCGTGGTGAAGTTCTTTAACTTCGGGGTAGATCTCGGCTATGCCGACCCCGCCCCCGACGACCACGGCGTTCTTTATTCCCGTGAGACCGGTAGAGAGGCCGAGAGGACCCAGGACATCAAGGATGAATTCGCCTTCCTTTAGAGTGCCAAGGTGTACGGTGGATTTTCCTGCTTCCTGAAAGACAATGGTTATTACCCCTCTGGTTTTGTCAGCGTCGGCTATGGTAAGAGGAATGCGTTCGCCTTTTTCGTTTATTCGAAGCACTATAAATTGTCCGCTTTTGGCGGATCTTGCAATGAGCGGCGCTTCCACTTCTATCAGCTTTACCGTTTCTGAAAGCACTTTCTTCTTTAGAATCTTATACATAGCCTTCTCCCTCTGAAAATAATCACCCTTCCGGTATTTAGCAGGCGCCGAAACGACAGTATTTTTGAACGCCTTAGTTTTAGCGGAACAAGACGGCAGTCTTGGTGATTGTTATCCACAGACCTAAACAGATGGGGATACCCACCGCGGTCCAGACCAGCGCCGCTTTAAAATCCAGCCCGCCGCTGCCTATACCAAAGGATCCGGTTATTAGCTTGCCTTCCGTCGTTTTAGTGTGATGAAGCTTGTCCAGCTCATGCAGTTCTTCCGGGGTCATA
>JBAXDA010000363.1:0-1829 GCA_037141215.1 Candidatus Firestoneibacteriota bacterium
GGTGCGCGTGAAAAAGATATCCTACTTCAATTTCCAGATGGATTAAAGCCTTATGCGTTAGAAATATGTGATTTCCTACAAGAAAAAAACAAAAATACAGAAAAACATAAAGATAGAAAAGATAGAAAAAGAGAAAAATATAAAACAAAAATACAAACCAAAACAAAAACTAAATGTTGAAAAACTTATTGGGGTAACTTTAAAATATTTTCTTATTCTTTAAAAATGCTTAATAAAACCGGTTTCATATTTGTCTTACCCGCATCAGCGCCACCAAAAATAGTTTTTCAACAGCCTGTTATCAGATTGTTGCTATCGCAAGCCAGGAAATCGTATGTTATAGCATCTCATTATAGGTCTTTACATACTTATACGGATCGCCGCCGTGGAATTTCTGCAGATCTTTCAAGGTTTTCGCCCCATCTTTAATTATCAGGTCAAGAAAAAGAATCAGAATCTCTCCCGTTGCCGCAACATCACCCATGGCCCTATGTTCGTCTTCACAGTCAATTTTCAATCTCCTACGGATAGCAGGCAGGCTGTGAGACTTTTCTTCTTTGTGAAGTTTTCTGGAGAGGACCAGGGTATCTAGCACGCATTCCGAGAAATCCCGGTAGTTAAGCTGTTTCATTTTTTCAAGAAGGAAACCCATATCAAAAGAGGCGTTATGCGCCACAAAGACGCTGTCTTTCGAAAATTTCAGGAATTTTGGAAGGACTTCTTCTATATACGGGGCATCCTGTACCATGTCATCCGTTATACCGTTTATCGCCGTAGCTCCCGGAGAGATGGACCTTCTCGGATTCACGAAAGAACAGAATTTATCAATCACAATCATATTCTTCAGCCTTACGCCGGCAATCTCTATTATTTCATCGCCGAACTTAGGGCCAAGCCCGGTAGTTTCGGTGTCAAAAACTACAAACTCAGCTTCAATTATCGGAATATCTCTGGTAATTTTCTGGCTCACACACTCTCTCCTTTTGCTGCTTTTACCATCGCCGTCATATTTGCTTCCTTAGTGCCATAAGGCACATCACAGCCCGAGCTTAAAATCCAGGGCGCCTCAGCGACAGTCCTCAGCGTCTCAACACACTTTTTTTCCGTCTCTTCAGGGGAAGCCTTTAAAAGCCATGAGGGATCAATATTCCCCCTTAAACCCAGGGGCTTGTCGGCTTTTGAATTCATATCCAGAATCGCCGGAAGATCCGCTTTCGCGTCTATATCAGCGCAGTCAACCCCTATATCAAGCACCGCGTCAAAAATGGGAGCCACATTCCCGCAAATATGAATGACCGCTGCCTTTAAACCCTCATCGTGAACTCTACTCATAAGCTTCTTGTGTACCGGCGCTATATGTTCCTTGTACAATCCGGGAGAGATGAAATCCGGACTGCAAAGCGCTTCACCAAAAGCAACCACGGGCACTCCCGCGGTTTTAACCAGAGCCCTGGTAAAACTAAAACTCACCTCTGAACAGAAATCCAGAAGTTCTTTGAGACCACCCTTTTCACCCTGTGATAAACCGTCAATTTCATCTAATATGATACCTATTCCTCCACGTTTACCGGTCTCAATCATATGAACAACGCCACCCTCGTTTAAAAGTGGAAGAAGAGTTTTGCGGAAGGACGTGCCGCTACGTGTATGACTGGCATTAAATTCAATAGGTTTGAGTTTTGCCTCTCTATAGACGCGATGCGCAAGTGTTGTTTTACCGACTCCTGGTTCTCCATAAAGAAGTACTGCAGGCTGTGTTGGTTTCAGTATCCATTCTGCTAATGTTTTTTCAGTAGCAGGATGTAAACAAATTGTTTTTTCAATTGGTG
>JBAXDA010000364.1:0-1824 GCA_037141215.1 Candidatus Firestoneibacteriota bacterium
CAGGGGGTTTCCCCTTTTTCTCCTGAGCGGGCGGCTCTAAGAGCCGGCAAAATTGTTCTTCAGCAAATCAAGGAATACGCGGGGAATAGTGCGGATTTTGGATTTGAAACAACGCTTTCAGGCAAGACTTATCTGAACGTAATAAAAGAACTTAAAAGCAAAGGATACAAAGTTCATTTGTTTTTTCTTTGGATTCCAGACTATAGTCTGGCTATAGAAAGAATCAAAGGAAGAGTTGCGGAAGGCGGGCATTTTGTCCCCGACGAGGATGTTATTAGGAGATTTAGTCGCTCAAACTTAAACTTCATAAACTCCTATAGAACTATGGCGGACACCTGGTTATTATTTGATAATTCGGGAGAAAAACCAAAACTAATAGCTAAATCCGGGCAAGGTACGATTAAAATCATTGATAAAGAACTATATGTGAAAATAGCGGGAGGCAAATATTATGAATAACTACTCTGCTTTACAGGCAAAAGCAGTAAAGGCCATGTCAAGCGCAATTAAAAAAGTTGTTAAAGAACATAAAAAATCAGGCAGGCCGTTAATTATTTGGCAAAACGGGAAAGTGGTGAGACTGTCTGCAGATAAGTTAAAGTAGGGTTGTTTATCCGCTGGTTTAGCTCAATATTCTTCGGTATTTTCCTTTTCTTGTTTAACCACCACTAAAAATGCTATAATTCCCAATAGTAATCAGTTTTTGGCAATCAGCAATTTACTACAGAGGCCTATGCACAGATTGAGCGATATTGTTGCAAATAACTGCGGCAGAATTGTCGTAAAGGCGGGGTCAAACCTGCTTGCCAGCAAAGCCGCGGGAATTAACCTTGCGAGAATAGAAGCTATCGCCCGGGCTCTTTGCT
Source organism: Candidatus Firestoneibacteriota bacterium (assembly GCA_037141215.1). Lineage (GTDB taxonomy): Bacteria > Oederibacteriota > D2-FULL-39-29 > D2-FULL-39-29 > CAIOVX01 > JBAXDA01. Next base: position 867 of record JBAXDA010000364.1, read on the forward strand.
ATTTGCAGGACAAAGGTAAGAGCGTGGTTCTGGTGAGTTCCGGCGCCCAGGCCGCGGGTGTTGCCGCATTGCGTTTGAAAGAAAAACCAAAATCCATGGCGGACAAACAGGCGGTTGCCGCGGTCGGCCAGCCTCTCCTGATGGAGGCCTATGAAAATGCCTTCAGGAAGCACGGAAAACATATAGCGCAGATACTGCTGACCAAGGATGACCTTTCCAATAAGGCAAGGTTCTTCAACGCAAAGAATACTTTCTCTGCCCTGCTGGACCGCGGTATTATTCCCGTGGTGAATGAGAACGATACAGTTGCCGTCGAAGAAATTAAGGTGGGCGACAACGACAACCTTTCGGCAATGGTGGCGAATCTTGTTGAGGCGGACCTGCTCGTAATCCTTACCGATATTGACGGCCTCTACACCGACGATCCTTCAACAGACCCTGACGCGGTGCTGATACCTCTGGTGGAAAAAATTGACGCGCGCATTGAGAAGGCGGCGAAGAAGACCAATAGTGAACTCGCGACCGGCGGCATGCAGACCAAAATACAGGCGGCGAAGAGATGTGTTTCCTCGGGTATAGCGGTGGTAATCTGCAACGGCACGCGCCCGGAGATATTGCAGGATATTTTTGACGGCAAATTCCGCGGGACGCTTTTTCTTCCCGCGAAAACTCTCCTCACGAATAAAAAGAAATGGATGGCGTTTGTGGCTCATCCTAAAGGTTTTGTCGTGGTTGACGACGGAGCGCGAGATGCGCTGGTAAAAAAGCAGAAGAGCCTGCTTCCCTCAGGCATTAAAGATGCTGGCGGGGATTTTAAGGCGGGGGATACCATCTCGGTTCGTGACCTGACAGGCGCGGAAGTAGCGCGGGGCGAAGCTGCCTATTCCAAAGAGGATGTCCTGAAGGTAAAAGGCTGTAAAGCCTCCGAGGCGGCAAAAGTTCTCAACTGCTCCGGCGG
>JBAXDA010000365.1:0-1800 GCA_037141215.1 Candidatus Firestoneibacteriota bacterium
GAAACTGCTTGAAGGCGAGAACTGCCGGCCCATCAAGGTTTCCGTTACAAAGAAGACTGCCGCAAGATTTGAACCGGTAAACTTTTCGGAGAGATACAAGGTGGCGGGCAAATACATTTTGCTGAGCGAATTTCCCTTAACAAATTTTAATGCTAGCAGGCTGTTGAAAAACTATATTGATACACCTTAAACAGCCTGTTAGCCGACAATTTGGCAGCAAATTGCCGGGTAAATACGATTTCTTGGCTTGATATAACACCTGCTATATGACGCTTGAGTAAGCTCCTATTGCCGCATCGGTCATAACCTTCTGCGAATAATACTTTTTTACCGCCTCTCTTCCTTTTGCCGCGCAGGCATCAGCATAAACAGGGTCTTCTGCCATCTTTTTCAATCCCAGGGCAAGACTTTCCGCGTTATTTGGCTTATGCAGGAGGCCCCCTCCTGTTTTCGCAAGCAGTTCCGGATAGATACCGCTCTCAGGCAGAATAACAGGAATTCCCGCAGAAAGCGCTTCAAGCGCCGCCGTGCCTCTGGACTCGGGCGTCATACTCGGAACCGCAAAAACGCTAAAGGCGGAGAGAAGCTCTTTTTTGCTTTTGAAATCAAGCTCACCGCGATACTCTACCGCTTCCCAAAGGCCTTCCTTTTTAAGTTTCTTCTGCTGCTCTTCCCAGAGGGATTTCGCCTGGCTGCTCAAGATTTGTCCGCCGAGTTTCAGCAGAGCCTGCACCTCATGCTTCTTTCTAAGTAGAATAAAAGCGTCCACAAGCGTATCCAGCCCTTTTCCTTTGCTCATCTTTGAAATATAACCCACGGTAAAAGGCTCTTTAAGCCGGTTCACGCCCGCATAGAGTTCCGGGCTTACCGCGGGAGGAACTACGCGGAACTTTTCCCTGGCTACTTCCAGGAAAAGAGCCATTTCTCCGGCATAGGTTTCTCCGGGAGAAATAAAGAGATCAATGTGCTTAGAGTGCTCTCTCATTGCTTTAATGGACCCAGATCTAAAGGGCTCCGGAAGGTCCTTCACAAACACTTCTTCGCCCATAAGCTGGCAGACCACGGGTATTTTAAATTCCTTCTTCAATTCCGGCGCCAGACCGGCAATCATAGAATTGGTTATAACAGCGAGATCCTTCTTTCCGCTCTCTCTTAGGGCAGAGATTACCTCTTTTAGTTCAGCGGACTGATGACCTTCTATTCCCCTGAGGACCGAAAGCGTCAGGCCGCCAAGCTCTTCGGGACGCACACTGACGCCAAAGTTAAGCGCGAAATTCACAACAGAGGGTTTGCCGAAGAAGCCGTGCAAGCCCGGTACTATTTTTCTGAAGAACGAAAATTTTTGCGAAAGGTAGGCGTTTATGCCGCTGTAATATATTTTATTTGTCTTTAAGATGCTTAAGTCAAAATCTACCAGGGCAGGAGTGTACATGGTGTAGACATCAAGCGCGTGCCCGGCGTCTATCAGCCCTTGTATCAAAAGTGCGTCATGAAGACAGGCTCCGCAGTACATCTTGCCGGCTCCGGCTGTAATAAAAGCAATCTTCATTTTATCCCCTTAATGACGGCTTAGCGCTCCCGTAGGGCAGTTGGCAATGCATTCATCGGCCGCGTAAGAGAGTGCTTTCTTCATGTTACTATTAAATGGCGCCGCCATTTTTACGGCAAAACCTCTTCCTAGAAAAGTCAAGCCAAGAGTCTCTTTGTGTCTTTCGGCAACTTTTATGCAGATGCCGCAGGTAATGCATTTTCCCGACTGATAAGCCACAAAAGGATGGCTGTAATCCTGCTCAAAGTCTT
>JBAXDA010000366.1:0-1792 GCA_037141215.1 Candidatus Firestoneibacteriota bacterium
GGAATTTTATCCTGCAGGTCAGCGCGGCAATACATCTCACCCGTGTATTCAAGCCCGGCCGTAAGCTCCCAGCCGGAATCCGCAAACTCTCCTTCAAGCCGCAGAGAATGCTGAGCAACATAGGGGATGTTCTTTACGGGGTCACCGTTTACAGCGTTGACAAACACATATTTCAACCTTTGCGTAATACCGGGAGAGAGAGCCCACTGCTCGCTGAAATTAAGGCCCACCAAAGTTGCCTTGGCTATATTTACCGGCAGCAGCATATCGCTCCTGGTCTCATAGGTAATAAAGTTCTCGGATTCTTTTCTAAAGAGCTCAAAAACAACCGGCATATCCTTCAGTATTCTGTGCTCTATTCCCGTAGTAATTACAGCATAAAGGTTTTCGGGAGCAAGCCCCGCATTCAGAGCGGTAAGATTGCCGGAATAAATCTTTTTGAAGTCAGGATATATAAATCTCGGTTTAAAACTGGCGTAAAGATGAGTGCTGCCGTCAACTTCATACAGTACCTCGGCGGAGGGATTAAGTTTCAGCTGGTCGTATTTCAGTCCCGCCGAGATGCTCAGCGCATCCAGTTTGAACTTCCCTTCGACGGAGAGGAAGAAGAGCTGTCCGTAGATAGGGTCGGTTTTAAGATTGAGGCTGACTTCCGAAAATATTCTGGTCGCCTCTGCCGTCACAAAGAAATTCCCGCCAACCATTATTTCTGCACTGTCATCCGTAAAGCCGGCGCCCCTGTCCAGCATTGATTTCCCAAGGGAAACACTTCCAAAGAGGCCTGCGTCCCCGTTGCCGGGCGTTCTCCCGCGCAGAACCGCAGAATAAAACCGCCTCTTATCCTCTTCTGCGGTATAGGCAAGCAGCGGCGAGGTTCTCCACCTGGTTTCGTCGCTGTAAGATAGGGAGAGAGACAGGTCAAGCGCATTCTCCATTGAATAATTCAGGTCAGCCGAGAAGGCCGAGTTGCTATAGCCGTTATCCGTAACATCGTAGTTTCTTATGTCCTTTTCTATCCTGAGAAGATAATTCAATTTGTCTATGCGGTCGCCATACATCAATCTTCCGTATTTCGAGGAAAAGGAACCGTAACTTAAGACCAACTCACCAAGCCTGGCTTTGTCGCCTGCTTTTTCTTCCAGCTGGGGAGTGTTCTTATCGTCTTCCAGATATGGCCCCTTGATAAACTGAAGCTCCATCATGGGAGTCTCTTTCGGCGGCACGGGATAATTTTCGGGAAGGAGGTCTTTCTTCTCCCCTCCGACTCTTGTATCTACCTCACCCGTAATGACAACATCGGGAAGCACGAAGACAGGCTCGCGTTCCTTCTTCTCTTCCATGGCCTGCCCCGCCGCAAAGAGCGGAAGCAACAAAAATATTACCGCCAGAAACTGCCTCACTTGCTTTCCTCCATCTTAACTCCCTTTGCAGGCCGAACCGCCGGCCTGTCCTTAGTGGTCTCGAGCGCCGGTTGCTCCGTCACCTCTTCCGTTGCTTTTTTAAGTGCATTACGCCGCTTCTCCGCGCTCTCCGCCCAGTCCTTGTTTCCGCTCTTTTTTATAATTTCCTCATACAACTCTTTGGCTCTCTCATATTTTCCCAGGCGCTCAAAACACTCCGCCGCTCTGGCTTTGGCCGTAACCGTCCAGATGCCCGAGGTGTTTCCCGTGCTTTCTACTTTAAGATATTCGGCTGCTGCAGTCTCAAAATCACCTTTGCTGTAATAACAGTTCCCGATCCAGTACCTGGCTTCCTGCGCTTTCGCAGGAAAGTTCTCCACTATGAAACGGTA
>JBAXDA010000367.1:0-1791 GCA_037141215.1 Candidatus Firestoneibacteriota bacterium
TTCCGAATGCGGCTTTCTGGGTTCGAGATACAAGCCCTTTTCCACGGGCGGAGACCCGAACAGGGAGCCTTTTGCCGTGGAAGGCATAGTCTCTGAAACGGTAAGCGAAGAACGGCAGCATAACAGGAAGTCTTTTCTCCGCGAGCTTGACAGTTTTGCGAGGGATATGCTGGAGGATCCGATCGTTAAGGTCATCACGAGCTGCCAGGAGCAGGCCTATTCTATGATACTCGGTGAGGCCAGAAAAGCTTTTATGCTTGGAGAAGTAGCGGCCGAGAAACGCGATCTTTACGGCCGCAACACTTTTGGCCAGTCCTGCCTGCTTGCCGCCAGGCTGGTTCAGCAGGGCGTGCCGTTTGTCACGATAAACTACAGGGGCTGGGATACGCATAAAAAACATTTTGAAGCGATGAACCAGAAACTGCCGGAATTGGACAAAGGCCTTTCGGCGCTCCTTCTGGACCTTTCTTCGTCAGGACTGCTTGATTCAACAATTGTCTGGTGGGGCGGGGAATTCGGGCGCACGCCAAAAGTGCAATGGGAAGATCCCTGGTACGGCGGCCGGGGGCATTACGCCAAAGCGTTTTCCACCCTCGTGGCAGGCGGAGGATTCAAAGGGGGCACGGTAGTGGGTAAGACCGATGAGACCGGAGAGAATGTAATAGAGCGCCCCATCTATCCCTGGGACCTTATTTCAAGCTTCTACGAACTTCTCGGTTTAGATAAGAATGCAAAAATTAAGAACCCCCAGGGGACGGAAGTTTTCGTGGATCCCTTTACCGCGGGGGTAATAAGCCCCAAAGAAACAGGCGGAGTACTTAAGGAGATAATGCTTTGAAACACTGCGTGCTATTGATTGCCGGACTGCTCCTTCTGCCGGCGTTTTATGCTTTTGCGGCTGAACCTCCTCATCTGGGTTTTGTTTATCCTGCCGGAGGGAGGCAGGGCTCGGTCCTGGAAGTTGAAGTCGGCGGAAAAGCGATTAAGAATGCTTCCGGAGTTATTGTGAACGGCTCCGATGTTTACGCAGTGATTCTTCCCGAGGAAATATTAGCTCCGTTTGGTGAAGTCAGCGGAGAATCAAAAGAAACTTTTAAAAAACGCGAGAAAGTTTTTCAGGATAAAAAAGCCAAAAAGAACCGCAGGAACGATCCTTTCCCCGAGACGTTGCTGCTTAGGATTGCAATACTTGACCGGGCGGAACCCGGTGAGCGGGAACTCAGACTTATTACTCCCGGAGGGCTCTCTAACCGGGTGGCTTTCCGCGTGGGCACGCTTACGGAAGCGCAGGAACTTGAACCCAATAACAGAAAAGATCAAGCAAACGAGGTAAAGTCTCTGCCCGCTGTTTTGAACGGCCAGATACTGGCAGGGGATACGGACTGTTTTAAGATTCCGGGGAAGAAAGGACAACTGCTGACCTTAAAAGCGGAAGCAAGGAGCCTTAAACCCTTCATGGCGGATGCCGTACCGGGTTGGTTCCAGGCCTCAATGGCCCTCTACGACAGCAAAGGCGCAGAACTTTGTCATTCCGATAATTTCCTTTTTAATCAGGAACCCCTGCTGTTTTATGAGGTTCCGGAGAACGGGGATTATACCGTAGAAATACGGGATTCTATTTACCGCGGGCGCGAGGATTTTGTCTACAGAATCGCTGTCGGGGAGCTGTCCTACATTACCAGGTGTTTTCCTCTCGGAGCGCAGGCCGGTTCCACCGCAGTTGTCAGTATATATGGGAAGAACCTTGACCGGCAGACCACCGAAGTCAACACGGAGAGCGTGAGCCTTCCC
>JBAXDA010000368.1:0-1788 GCA_037141215.1 Candidatus Firestoneibacteriota bacterium
AGGTAAAAGGCTGTAAAGCCTCCGAGGCGGCAAAAGTTCTCAACTGCTCCGGCGGAGAAGTAATTCACAGGGATAATCTGGTGATCACAGTATAGTGAAAAAGATTACACCGATGAAAACAGGATTTATTGGTGAGATAGTTTTTATTTGTTTCTAACCCATGAGCCACTCGTAAAAACTCGGGCTCAGGGCCGTGGCCCATGAACCACTTGTGTAAACTCGGGCTCAGGGCTGTAATCTGTGTAATCTCTTTACTCTAATCAGCGTAATCATACTGAGGATGTATGAACTTGGAAATAATGGTTTCACATAAAGCAGCCTCTGCCAAAGCGGCTGCGGGTTTTATTGCCAAGGCTTCCTCCAAGCAGAAGAACGCTATGCTTTTGCGCTTGAGCAAGGAGCTTTCCTCAAGCAAAGCAAAGATACTTAAGGCCAACGCGCTTGATATTAAACTTGGAGAAAAGGCCGGACTTTCCAAAACATTGCTTGACCGACTTCTGCTGAACGAGAAACGCTTGAAGCTGATGCAGGACGGGCTTAGGGATGTTATCAAACTTATGGATCCTGTCGGCGAGATTACCGGGCATTCTCTCCGTCCAAACGGCCTGAAAGTCAAGAAAATGCGCGTTCCCCTCGGGGTCATCGGCATTATATATGAAGCGAGGCCAAATGTCACGATTGACGCCGCCGCGCTCTGCTTGAAAGCTGGAAATTCTGTCCTTCTTAGGGGCGGGAAAGAGGCACTGCATTCCAATAAAGCCCTTGTTGAGGCGGCAAAAAAAGCCCTTAGAGCTTCGGGTTTTCCCGCCGGCTGTGTGGAATTCATAGACATAATTGACCGCTCTGCCGTTCAGGAGATGATCAAACAGGATAAATATATTGATGTTATCATTCCCCGCGGCTCTCAGGAGCTCATCAAGCGCATCATAGAGAATTCTTCCGTGCCTGTAATCGCCCACGGAGAAGGAAATTGTCATATTTTTGTTGACGCTTCCGCAGATCTGAAAAAAGCGGAAGAGATAGTGGTAAACGCGAAAACCCAGAGGCCTTCCGTCTGCAACGCGGCCGAGAAACTGCTGGTGCATGCTTCGCTCGTAAAAAAATTCCTGCCTGCTATGGTAAAACGGCTTCAGGCCGAGCGGGTGCTCGTTAAAGGCGATGCGGCGGCGCAAAAAATTAAAGGCGTGGTTGCGGCAACGGAAAAAGACTGGTACACGGAATACCACGATCTTGTTATGGGCGTAAAGGCCGTAAAGGATCTTGACGCGGCTATCAGGCACATAAATAAATACGGCTCGCATCATACCGACGCGATACTCACAAAAAATAAAAAGAACGGCGAAAAATTTCTCAAGGAAGTAGATTCCGCCGCGGTTTTTGTCAATGCTTCCACCAGGTTTACTGACGGCTTTGAATTCGGCCTGGGCGCCGAGATAGGTATCTCTACTCAAAAACTCCACGCCCGCGGCCCTATGGGCTTGAAGGAATTGACCTGCGAGAAGTTTATTGTCTACGGGTCCGGTCAGATAAGAAAATAATTGTACTTCATGGGAGGTTACTTAATATGGTTAAGAAGATAGCATTCATAGGTGCAGGGAGTCTTGGCTTCACCCGCGGGCTGGTTCGCGATCTGCTCACCTTTCCGGCGTTTGCGGATGCGGATATATATTTAATGGATGTAAATTCGGAGCGTCTCAAATGGGTAAAGCAGGCTGTAGACAAAATAATTAAGGCCGGGAATTATCCCGCAAAATCCTACGCGACTCTCAGCCGCAAAGAAGCTCTAAA
>JBAXDA010000369.1:0-1783 GCA_037141215.1 Candidatus Firestoneibacteriota bacterium
GATGGACTTTGGCTTCAGGGTCTGAGAACGCCGGATAAAACTGCCTGGCGTTTATCTCCACGCAGGAATTGAGCGTGTTTATCCTTGCAGCAAATCCCACGGCTTGTATCAGGGAAAGTCCGGGGTTTGTAAGATCCTGCAGAGTGTAGGGAATATTTTTTGCGGCTGCTTTCGCTATCATAAGCAGTTCCATGGACTGGCACTTGCAGGTCTTCAGGGCAATTCCGCTCCAGCCCAGTTCCATTGCCAGGTCAAAATCCTTCAAGCTCATCAAACTTTCGTCAATTATCACCGGCTTAAGCTTGCTTATAACCCTCATATCAAATCTGTGGGCAAGCAGATCCCGTTCCGTAGGCTGTTCAATATACAAAATATCGTTAAAAGTCTGTTTGTCCGTCTCTTTAAGCTTACTCAGGTATTCAACTATATATTCAGGACTTTCACATTGCTCATTGGTATCCGCAGAAAAATAAAGCCGGGTATTTGGCTTGTGATTTTCCCGCCCTATTCTGGAAACTGCTGCCGTTCTTTCCAGGTCCCACTTCATATCCGTGCCTTTGAGTTTAATTTTCAAGTGAAAGACCTTGTCCCTTTTTATCCACTCGTCAAGCGTGCAGGGTATACCGTCTTTGGGATCTGACGAGTCAAGTTCGGCAACCGTAAGTTTGTCCAGCCCGCCTACCAGATGAAAAACCGCTATTCTTGATTTATATTTTTTCCCAAGTATGTCGCCAAGATACTTCCCTTTAAACTCCGGCCCCAAGAAAGCGTCAAGCGGATCCATATGCGCTGAGCCGTAGCCGTCATAGGTGCTCATTTTGTTGACATTGCCGAAAGCGTCATGGATAGCCGCGTCCACACACGAAGCGGAGACCAGTCCTGCAAGAAAGTAAAGTTCAACAGGCAGTTTGTATTTCTTAGATACATCTCTGCATATATTTTTAAGGCTTTTTTCCATTTCAACGAAAATCCTGACAGGATGAGCAAATCCTTTCCAGCCGTCCGCAAGCTTTGTGAAGGCTTTAACTACCTCTATCATCGCATTCTCACGGGTAGTATGAGGAATCTCTTTCACAGGGAAGGCCCAAAAATCAGAGAGCGGTATCGCTCCGTTCCCTTCCGCTATCTCGCCTTTCCTGTTCTGGACTTTTACCCTGACATGCGCGTAGGTGACCTGTTCCAGCACAACAGCGCCAAATTTAAGAGGCACCCTGGCTTTGCAGGAGATAAAGAACGCCCTGGCTTCAAGAATTTTAATGTCGGATTCCATTTAGGCCTCCGCCCAGAGTTTTCTGACCAGTTCGTTGTCGTGCTTCGCCAGGTCTTTTAAGTCCCAACCAGCAGCGTGGGATTCTATGGTTATATAGCCGCCGTAATTGTTTTTCTTCAGTTCTTTAAAGTATTGCTTATACTCCATATCTCCCTGCCCGAGAGCCACAAATTCCGAGAACCTCCCTTCAACCTCTACACAGCCGGGTATTTTCTCTTTCAGGATCTTCACATCTTTCACATGAAAGTGCCAAAGGTATTTGTAGAGTCTCTTCATCATCTCTACATCATATTCCACACCCTGGCAGAGCCAGTTTGCGGGATCATAGGTAATGCCTATATTATCCCTGTCTATCAGCTTCAAGAGTTTCAGCGTTGAGTCGCCGTTCTCTATTATGCCTCCAAAATGAATCTCCATAAGCAGTTTCTTTTTGTGTTTCTTTGCCTCGTCGCAGCATTTCCGGAGCCAGCTTGCCGCTTTTACATAATGATACTCTTCTGCGGATTTTACCGG
>JBAXDA010000370.1:0-1768 GCA_037141215.1 Candidatus Firestoneibacteriota bacterium
CGCCTTTTTTCTCAAAGTAGCAGTTCTGCGCTCCTACCTTTATATTTGAGCCTTTGAGGAACTGATAGACGGAGGCAATAGCCGTAAAAGGAGGACAGACAACTATTTCAACATCTGTTACATCCGCAAGCTTAAACCTCAAGTCCTTAACAAGCTCGAGTGATTCGGGAACATTCTTGTTCATCTTCCAGTTTCCTGCAATTATCGGTTTTCTCATTTCTTGTTTCTCCTTTCAATCTCTTTTTTAATTAGTTTAATATGCGCGGGAGTCGTGCCGCAGCAGCCGCCGACAATATTGGCTCCTGCTTCAATCAACTGCCCTACATACGAAGCCATTAGTTCAGGCGTTCCGTCGTAGATAATTTTGCCGTCCTTTAGAACAGGGAGTCCCGCATTCGGTTCGGCCATTACAAATCTTGAGGTTTCTTTCTTAATCGCCCTGACAATCTCCACCATAGATTCAATGCCGTGCCCGCAATTGGAGCCCACGATATCCACACCCGTGTCTTCCAGTTGTTTTACCATGGTCTGGGCATCTACGCCCATAACCGTTCTCACATCCCCGTTATTTAAATTAAAGGTCATCATTGCGATTACGGGGAGCTTTGTTTTTTTGGCCGCTTTTGCCGCCATTACAGTTTCTTCTATAGAGATCATTGTTTCAATAACTATAAGATCAGCGCCGCCCTCAGCAAGATACCCCGCCTGTTCCATAAAAACACCGAGAGCATCGCTCTCTTTAAGAAAACCCAAAGGTTCAATGAGCTGTCCTGTCGGGCCTATATTGCCGGCTACAAAAACACCCTTATTAGCCGCGGCTCTGGCGTTTTTTACCCCTTCTATGTTTATCTCTTTTATTTTGTTCTCAAGGTTGAATTTCCCGAGCTTAACCCTGTTAGCCCCGAAGGTATTCGCAAGAATAATATCGGCGCCGGCCTCAACATATTTTTTATGTATCTCGGTAACTGTTTTGGGTTTCGTGATACTCCAATATTCGGGACATTCTCCGAGAGAAAGCCCCTTTTCCTGGAGCATAGTTCCCATAGCTCCGTCGCAGACAAGTATCTTTCCCTGTAGAGCGCCTAAGATATGCTCTTTCATTTCTTCTTCCTGAAATCCCTGAGAAGTTCCGGCATATGTTTTTCAACCTGCACCCATATTTCCGGATCTGAAATACCTGTTGTTCTTCCTTCGATATACTGGTTGTCCACCCACACTTTGATGGCCTTTACGGCGGAGTTGGTCTTGTCAACTTTATCGCTCCCGTTAAGTTCCAGCCTGCTATTAACCCAGTAAGCAATACCCGCAACCCCCGACTTGTCAGTAATCCCCACATCAACCTGCCTGTTGAGTATTTTTCTGGTGTCGAAAATATTATATATTTCTTCGTCCTTCATAATTCCGTCGGCGTGAATACCGGCCTTAGTCACATTGAAACCAGACCCTACGAAAGGCTGATTTTCCGGTATTCTGTAGCCAAGTTCCTTCTCGAAATATCTGGCTATTTCCGTAATTACTGTCGGATCCATACCGTTCTCGTTCCCTCTCATCCCCATATATTCAATTACGAGAGCTTCCAGCGGAGTATTTCCTGTTCTCTCGCCAATTCCTATAAGAGCTCCGTTTGCCACCGAACAGCCATAGAGCCAGGCAGTTGTAGCATTAATTACACCCTTGTAGAAATCGTTATGTCCGTGCCACTCAAGCCATTCTGAAGGGATACCCGCGTGTTTGTGCAGTCCGTAACATATACCCTTAACGCTTCTCG
>JBAXDA010000371.1:0-1763 GCA_037141215.1 Candidatus Firestoneibacteriota bacterium
CCTGAGCTTTTCTCCGTTAACCTCAATACTTGCAGGCACCGCCGAGGACCAGTTCACTATCTTGAATATTGGATTGAACCTTTTCACCTTGCAATCAAGGTTGAAAGAAACTTCATCCCCGGTAGCTTTAATTTGATAACAGCCCTCGGCTTCGTTATACCCGTCGTGGTTCAGGTCATCTGCGTCATCCTTTACCGGACTGCCTTTGAGTACAAAGAGAGGACCAGGGGTCCTGTAATCCTTGGCGTACGGCTTTGCGGCTTTGTTGCTGTCAATTGTCCCGGGCTTTATCTGAAGAAGACAGGTTAGAGTCTTGGAATCTTTCAGGTCATATTCTATTTTTCCATAACAATCAAACGCAAAGTTAATATCCCCTACATTACAGGACGGCTTGCCGGCAACTTTGCCGAATGCTTTGGTGTTATGGGCCCAACGCCCCCAGTAGTATGCTTTTGACTCCTGATAATGAAGAACCATCAATATTACCGCCTTAACATCCCCTATCTTCATATCCTCCTTGTGTGTCTTGATAGTTGGCTTAAAATATTCTGGATGTTCGCTTGTTCCGCGGAAAAGAATAAAACTGCTCTTTGCGTCAGAGAGTTTTTTTTGCCCTCCCCAGCTGACCCAGAAATCAGGATCCTCTCCTCCGGGATCGTTAAAAGAATCGGCAGGCACAAAAGCAAGCATACCGTTAGCATAGGGACCTACATAATAGACATTAGGCATACCCTCGAAATAGTTCTTTATATATATCTGGCCGGTCGGGTAGATTACATACTTTTTCGTGACCTTCACCTTCTCTTCCTCTTTATATCCAAGACTGCCTTTAACCTGAAGTATTACCCTTGTGCGGGAGGACTCCAGGACTTTTATCCTTCCGCCTTCAAGTCCGTCTCCGGTCAGGTCCTGATGATATGAACTTAGGTTTATTTTTTCCTCAGGGTCATTCTCAAGGTCGTAAGTCTCTACTATCCTTGCCCCCCTAGCTCCATGCTCCCCCGGATAGGTCAACATTTTGGTGTTCTGCCTCATTATTATCTTAAAATATCCCGACGAAGTAACCGTGAACATAAAATTCTCGTCCTTCAGCTCAAGCCCTTTGAGTTTTAGCTTATCGGCCGCAGTGGCAGGCAGAGTTAGAAGCAGAACGAGGACCACGAAGAAGAAATTCAATACAGATTTTTTGTAAATATTTACGCTCATATCATTCTCCTTACAGCTTCTAATCTATATGTCTGCTTTATCCTGACCTGCAAACTACTTTTTTCGTTATTACCTGAGTGCTTCGGTTTTATCAGGAATTGTCTTCGCCGCCTGAAAACACCTTAACATTCTTTCAGAGCGGACAAACAGCCTACCATAGGCCAGTGTCGGCATCACCCAGCCCATATAATTTCCCTGTTCCTGTTCAAATTGACCTTTACAAACATACTTTTCAGGGTTTGCTTCAACGAGTAGTATTCTTTCCTGTGTAACCTTATTTTTACCATTATTTTTTCCGGCACGGATAAAAAGCAGACCGTCGGCCTGCATTATAGACTCTGCTATCTCAAAACCCTTCTCTTCCCACATCATTTTGCCTGTGGCAAGCTCGATGCAACGGAGGATGTAAGGCCCCATAAGCTTTCCTTTCTCTTCATTGAAAGTATATATGTAGCCGTTATAAACAACCGGAGTGGAACAATCCGTTGCGCCGTCATACCTCCAGACCCTTGTCCCCGGATTTGAGGGGTCTGACCAGTTTACCTTAATGAGCTTCA
>JBAXDA010000372.1:0-1760 GCA_037141215.1 Candidatus Firestoneibacteriota bacterium
TAAAATGGAATAAACAGCCGCCTGCTCCCGATCTTCCTCAAGATATAATAAGCAAAACTGCCGACAAGTACAGGGAAGCGCTTAAAAAGATAACAGGTTAATGAAACCCTTTATTTTAAACATATTGCTTGTGCTTTCCTTGGTGTTTACTGCCTCTGCTGTCTTTTCTTCCGTAACGCTCTCTTCCGAACAAGTAAAACCCGGCGGAGTTCTTATGGTTTCCGCTTCGACTGTCCGGGATTCCGTCAACCTGAACAAAAGAGAATACAGGCTTTTCTTGTTTGATGACGGAGTGAAAAGGTGTTTTATTGGAATTCCGCTTTTATATAAGACAGGGAAATACACCCTCAATTGCGGCAAAGAAACTGCCGATTTTATTGTTTCCGCAGGAGAAACCATTTCGGAAGAAATAAGCATAGAAGGAATGGCGGGGATAAACGAACAGTTGGCGGAAAAACAGCAGAAGAGAATGCTGAAAATAATTGCGGGGATTTCGGAAAAGAAACTCTGGACGGGAAGGTTTCTGCGTCCGGTTCAGGGAAGGGTTACCACGGCCTTTGGTACAAGACGCACAACTAACGGAACTCTCAGAGGAGGGCATAAGGGCGTTGACCTCTCTTCCGATGATGGGGCGCCTGTCAAAGCCCCTGCACGCGGGAGGATTATTATGGCGGAAAAAATGATAGCCTCCGGGAACTCTATTGTCATTGATCACGGTCTGGGGGTAGTAAGCGTTTATTTTCACCTGAGTTCAATAAAAATGAAACCCGGAGAGATTGTCAGTCCCGGGCAGATAATCGGAGAAGCAGGATCAACGGGGTTTTCCACCGGGCCCCACCTTCACTGGGGTATTTACATTCTTGGGGTTTGTGTAGATCCTTTTATTTTTGTAAAGAGAGATTTCTTCATAGGTTTAAGGCAGAAGAAGAATTAGCGGGTAAAACTGCGTTGCTATACGCTGCGGTGGCTCTCAGAATTTAATTGATTTCCTGTAATATTTGGAATATACTATCTGTGTTTTAATTTTACGGCATAATAATTGTCAAACTTAAGGAGGAGTAAAATGTCTTACAAGATAACAGAGGAGTGCGTAGCTTGCGGTGCCTGCGTACCGGAGTGTCCGGCAGAGGCAATAGTTGAGGGGGATCCCATATTCACTATAGATCCGTCAAAATGCACGGATTGCGGCGCTTGCGCAAATGTATGCCCGTCAGATGCCTGCAAACCCGTATAGCATCCAATACGGTAATTCTAAGGCAGCAAAAGAACGGAGGCTTAAAGGCCTCCGTTTTCTTCAAAAAGGCCAAGAACAAATGAAATATTTGAAAAAAATAGACATAGGCGGACTCACTCTGGCAAACAACGTTTTTCTCGCTCCTATGGCGGGAATAACCGATATTCCTTACCGTCTGCTTGTCAAAGGTATGGGGGCAGGTCTGCTCTATTCCGAAATGATCAGCGCTGAAGGACTGATACGCTCAGGCAAGAAAACGCTTGAATATATTGCGGTAGAAGAGGAGGAGCGCCCGATAGCTCTGCAGTTGTTCGGGGGGAAACCGGAGAGCCTTGCCGGAGCTGTTGAGCTGATAAATAAACAAGCGGACATAATAGACCTGAATTGCGGATGTTCAGTAACTAAAGTTTTGAAAGCGCAGGCAGGAGCAGTCTTGCTCAAAGATATCTGCCAATTCGAAAATATAGTAAAAACTATGAAAAAGAAGGCAAGAGTGCCTCTTACCGAAAAAATTAGATCCGGATGG
>JBAXDA010000373.1:0-1760 GCA_037141215.1 Candidatus Firestoneibacteriota bacterium
GTCTTCCATCTCTATGGCGCTGTACGGGCAGACATTGTAGCAGGTTTCACAGCCGCTGCAGGCAAGTTGATCAACTACTGCAATAAGCGGTTCTACTTCCATCTTTTCTTTTGAGAAAAGCCCCAAAACTTTGGAGGCCGCAGCTCCCGCTTGTGCTACGGTATCCGGGATGTCCTTACAGGCCTGCACCACCCCCGCGACGAAAACGCCTGCAATCGCAGTCTCAACCGGCCCAAGCTTTGGATGCAGCTCATTAACAAAACCATATTGGTCGGATGAAACATGAAATATCTGAGCAAGCTCTTTAGCTCCTTTTCTCGGCTCAAGCCCGTTTGCCAGTACAACCATATCAGCCTCTATCTCAACCTGGCTCCCTGAGAGCGTGTCTGCGCCTTTTACTATAAGCTTATCTTTCTTTTCATAAATCTTACTGACTCTGCCTCTAAGATAGATTACCCCGTAGTCGTTCTGCGCTTTCTGCACAAATTCTTCGTATCCTTTTCCGAAAGCCCTTATGTCAATATAAAAAACATAGCAGTTAACATTCGGATAATGATCCTTTAGCAGCATAGCCTGTTTCGCAGTATACATACAGCAGACTCTTGAACAGTACGGGCGTCCTTTGGAGTCATCTCTGGAGCCTACACACTGTATCCATACAACATTTTTCGGTTCTTTTTGGTCAGAAGGCCTTACCACATGACCGTCGGTAGGACCTGAAGAGTTAATAAGCCGTTCAAACTGCATTCCTGAGATAACATCTTTTATCTCTCCATAGCCGTACTCTCCGTAAGTGGAATGGTCATAGATATCAAACCCGGTAGCGAGGACAACAGCTCCAAACTTCTCTTTTACAATTTCGTCCTGAGCCTCAAATTCAATAGCCTGGGTAGGACATACTTTCTCGCAGATTTTACACTTACCTGTTGAGTAGAAAGTGCAGGCGGATCTGTCTATAACAGGAACATTAGGAACGGCCTGCGGAAACGGCGTGTAAATAGCTTTCCTGGGAGTTAACTTCTCGTCAAATTCCGAGAGTGCTTTCTTTGAAGGGCATTTCTGTGTGCAGACTCCGCAACCTATACATTTTTTTAAACTGACCTGGCGAGCTTTCTTCTTTATTTTTATATCAAAATTACCGACATAACCGCAAACCTCCATGACCTCTGCATAGGTCAGGATTTCAATGTTGGGATGCTGTGAGACTGCCACCATTTTCGGCGTGAGGATACAGGCAGAGCAATCTAATGTCGGAAAAGTTTTATCCAGTTGGGCCATTCTGCCACCGATAGAAGGCTCCCTCTCCACCAACGTTACTTTGTATCCCGCCTCTGCTATGTCAAGTGCTGCCTGTATGCCGGCAATGCCTCCGCCGAGCACCAAGGCCTTTTTTTCAATGGTTGCGTACATTTTTGCAAGCGCTTCTGAACGCCTTATCTTCGCGACAGACATCTCCATAAGTTTCATGGACTTTTGAGTTGCGGCTTCTTTATCATCGCTATGCACCCAGGAAGCATGTTCGCGGATATTTGCCATCTCCGACATGTAGGTGTTTAAACCACCGCGCTCAACAGCCTTCCTGAAAGTACCTTCATGCATTCTTGGAGAACAGGCTGTTACAACTATCCTGTCAAGTTTATGCTCTTTAATAGCGTCTACAATAAGAGTCTGCCCCGGATCCGAGCACATGTATTTATATTCGGTCGCGTATTTCACGCCGGGCAAAGATCTCGCGTACTCTGCAACTCTCGCAACATCAA
>JBAXDA010000374.1:0-1729 GCA_037141215.1 Candidatus Firestoneibacteriota bacterium
ATAGGGCGCAACAAAATGAATATAAAGAGCTTATCGCGTTTTTGGTAATCGCTCTCATGGCGTGTTCTGCGGACAGGAAACCAAAATTCGGTGTGTTATACGGATCAATCTAATTATTGTTATGCGATTCGACTATAGGAGAAAAAGATGTCAAAACTCAATGTAGATCAGAAAACAATATTCGACCTGTTTTCGGACAAAAAAGCAGATTTTCTCATTCCTGACTATCAACGCCCTTACGCTTGGGGCGAAGAGCAATGTCAAACTCTTTGGGATGATATTTTTCTATTCTCCTTCCCAGATAATAACTACGAGGCCTTTGATGAAAATGAAGAGTATTTTCTTGGCTCTATTGTCACATTCAAAAATGAAAAAGGGAAATCTGAGGTCATTGATGGCCAACAACGACTTACAACACTAATGCTTATCTTGCGCGCCTTCTATGACAAGTTTGCCAATATGCAGGATAAAAACTCAATACTTACCCGTGATCGCATCGAGAAGTGCATCTGGAAAACGGATACATTCGGCACAGCAGATAAAAATACACTAAAAATTGACTCGGAAGTCGCCACAGACAATGACAAAGAAGAATTTCTTGAATTACTGCGTACCGGAATAGTTAAGCAAGGCAGTAAGAGTCAATATGTGCTGAACTATCAATTTATACAGAAAAGAATTGATGACTTTTTGCAAGCTTTTCCGAGTTTTTTCCCGTATTTGCCTGCTCGTATACTAGGTTACTGTATTCTTCTGCCAATCGAGGCAGAATCCCAGGACACTGCGCTTCGAATTTTTTCGACACTTAACGATCGTGGTCTGCCTCTATCGGACGCTGATATATTCAAAGCGCAATTCTATAAATACTACGCTGGCCTCGACAAGAAAGACGACTTCATCGGTGAGTGGAAAGAACTGGAAGAGATTACGGGTTTGATTTTCAATCCGATCACAGGAACTCCAATGGATGAACTATTTACGCGCTATATGTATTTTTTGCGCGCTAGGGAGGGCAA
Source organism: Candidatus Firestoneibacteriota bacterium (assembly GCA_037141215.1). Taxonomy (GTDB): domain Bacteria; phylum Oederibacteriota; class D2-FULL-39-29; order D2-FULL-39-29; family CAIOVX01; genus JBAXDA01. The sequence continues at coordinate 1,017 of JBAXDA010000374.1, forward strand.
TAAAAGCACAACCACTGAAGCCCTTCGAAAGTTCTATGAACGAAAAAAATATCAGTATCTAAAACAACCACATACAATATCTGAATTAAAGGCTCTTGCCTTATTTTGGAAAAGTATATCAGATCAAGACAAAACTCGATTCTCTGATAGTGTGCTCAAGAAACTATTTGTGTTGAACTATGCGCCGAATGGTATGTGGCAGCACATCACATCTGTATATTTCTTGCAAAGCAGAAACGCTGCCGGAATTTTAGAAGATACAAAGTTCTGTAAGTTTTTAGATAGAATAACCGCCTTTATATTTGCCTACGCTATTACGAATCCTGGAGTAAATGCGCTGCGAACGCCTGTATATGATGAGATGATTAACATTATAAATGATAATGACGCTACTTTTTCCAAATACAAATTCCACAGAACGCAGGCACGCTCATTCTTTGAAAACTATGTGTTTACTAATCAGCGGAGTGTTACCCGCTCCATAATTACATGGTACGCCTATACATTTCCACAGCAACAGCTCCTTGATGTAAAAGAAATTTACCACTTGGAACACATTTATCCGAAGAAGCGCCAAGAAATGGAAAGAGGCCTTAAATCAGAAAGCAATCTTGATTCGCTAGGCAATAAAATACTACTTGAGGCAAGCATTAACATTAAAGCATCAGATTATCGATTCGATGATAAAAAGAAAATATACAGCGGTGAACAGC
>JBAXDA010000375.1:0-1724 GCA_037141215.1 Candidatus Firestoneibacteriota bacterium
CCGTGCTTACAGATGGGGGCTTATTTATAGACCAGGGTCCGTGCCGTCGTATGGTCACAGATTCTCGGCAATACTGATAGGGATAATGGTAAACAATGTATTGCCGGCAAAACTGGGTGAAGTTGCCAGGGCTTTTGTTATCGGCAAGAAAGAAGGTATTGGAATCAGCAGATCTTTTGGCACTATTATATTAGAGAGGGTTTTTGATTTTGTTGCGCTTATTTTTACGTTAATAGCAATAGCAATAATATCCCCGTTTGAGAGGCAGACAATACTTGCTTCCGGAAACAGATCTGCGTTTATTATTACCGTCGCTGGTTTCCTTGCCGTAATTGTTGCGCTTATATTGCTCAAGTGTTTTACCGAGGTATTCGTCAACAGCACGAAAGCTATAACCGGTGTATTTTCAAGAACTTTTGCAGAGAAAGCAGGCAGCGCTTTAAGGTCCTTTGCGGAAGGTCTTAAACCGCTGGAGGATCCTAAAAACGGGCTCAAAATCATAGTTGTCTCTGTTATTCTGTGGAGCATTCAAGGTGTAATGGCATATCTAGTGCTTCTTTCCTTTGGTATTAATATCGGGCTTTTTTCCTCGTATTTCGTAATAATCATTATCATCTTAGGCTGTGTTATTCCGCCTTCACCTGCAGGTATCGGTCCCACCCAATTCGTTGCGGTCTATATTCTTTCAGCCTATGGAGTTTCCCCTGCTTCTGCGCTGGGCTTCTCCTTAATGTACAATTTCCTCGGAGCGATACTTTTAACCTTGCTCGGTTGGTACTATATGGTAAAAGAAAGCATCAAATTAAGCGAGATACTTGTTGATGCGAAGGACAAGAAATGAGAATTCTCGTAACAGGTGCTGCAGGGTTCATCGGCTCTACACTTTGCGATAGACTTGTTAATGAAGGGCATAAAGTTGCCGGGGCTGATTGTTTCCTTCCGGGTTATCCTGCTGCCGTAAAGAAGAATAATATCTGCGAACTGGTAAACAAGAAAAATTTTGAACTTATAGAAATAAATTTGCTCAAGACTGATCTACGCAGACTGCTTTCAGGCAAAGAAATAGTCTTCCATCTTGCCGCGCAGGCCGGCGTGAGGTCAAGCTGGGGCAAAGAATTTAAGCTGTACACAGAGAACAATGTCCTGGCGACACAGAAACTCCTTGAAGCCGCAAAAGGATCGCAGTCTTTAAGGAAATTTGTTTTTGCTTCTTCTTCGTCTGTTTACGGAGATCAACTTATTATGCCAATCAAAGAGAACGCAATGCCTATTCCTATGTCTCCGTATGGCGTGACCAAGCTCGCCGCAGAGCGCCTTTGCGGGCTCTACTGGAAAAACTATGGAGTGCCGTCGGTCTCTTTGAGATTTTTTTCCGTTTATGGCCCCAGACAGCGCCCTGACATGGCCTTTAATATATTTATCCGGAAGATGCTTAAAAATGAAACTCTGCCTGTATTTTCCGGAGGAAGGCAGACGAGAGATTTCACTTATGTCGAGGATATTGTCTCCGGAGCGATGCTGGCTGCGAAGAAGGGGAAGAGCGGAGAAGTATATAACCTTGGCGGCGGGAATAGAATCAGTCTTAACAAGGTCATAAATAAACTTGAGATTATAACCGGCAAAAAAGCTAAAATTCTCACAAAAGAAATTGCTAAAGGCGATGTAAAACATACCTGGGCATCCATAGCAAAAGCAAGGAAAGATTTAGGATACTCGCCAGAAAC
>JBAXDA010000376.1:0-1723 GCA_037141215.1 Candidatus Firestoneibacteriota bacterium
CCATCTGTTTCAGAAGGATGAGTTGAACTTCAGTTTCTACACCCTCAGCAATAAGTGTTTTATCCCACAACTTCTTTACATCATTTTGATTAAAGCTTCTTGCATAAACCCCGTTCTTTAAATTCTTTCTCGAACCTATGTCAAGGATCGGTACCGCAATGACTCTCAATCCGCTCGTGAGATAGAACTCTGTGCCGTCGTAGCAATACACTTTGTTTGGGCCTGTTATCAATTCCCTGATTTCAGGTTTCTTTGATGTTCTTCTCGTAATTTCGTAAGGCACCGATAACTCATATTTCTTCAGCGTTTTCTGCACCGTTGAGATGCTTACTGTGTATTTCATTGTCTCATGCCCGTGTACCATAAGCCCTGCCGATCTTAGATCACTAAGTTCTTCGCCTCTTGCGGCTTCAAGTATTGCGGTTTCTTCTTTCGGCAGTATCCTATTCCAAGCGATTCTCTTTACCGGCTCTTCCCAACTTAGCCACCGATAATACCGTCTCTCGCTAAGCCGCAATATTTCACAACAACGACTTACACTTGTTTTCGAGTTCTTTATTGCCTCCACAAGAGCGCCCTGCGCATCTTTCGGGAGTTTGTGGTACTTTATTACCCCGGTTATTCCAAGTTCACCTTTTTTTTTATGAGAAGGTACTCCTGTCCCATTTCAGCAAGGGCTACTTTTGTGGTCGTAAGTTCCGCCTTTACTTTTTGATGCTCTTCAAAATCTACATGCAACGGTTTCTTGCGGTACTTATTCCGGCCAAGCTCTTCCTTTGCGCCTTTTTCTACCTGTTGCCTTATCTTGGTCAAATCCCCGGGATACAGTCCGTATTTCCTTAATATCTCGCCGACCTGAGCGCCGGGTACGGATGTCTCAATAAATATCCGCCACCTTTCCTCGGGACTGTACTTCTTTCTGCCTTTCTTCACAATTTCTTCCATTTTATTTCCTCCTTTTCTACCATTCTATCAGGAGGCCGTGCTATACACAACTCCTATACCCACTTTTATGACACCATCGCAAATTTTTCCCGGTAGCACTGCATAATATCTATTGACTAGTATTTGAGTAATGTGAGAAACATGAGGGGCATTCCAAACAAAAGATCCTAATGCAGATTTCAATCCAATTTTGGCTAAGTATTTATGAATATTGAAGGTAAGGACTCACAAGAGCGAGAATACTCAAGTGCTAAGTTATTATATTGATAGGTTTTAGTTCCCTTGTTAATTCGCGGTAAACTTTGTCGAAATGCGGCAGGTCTGTCATTTGATCTTGTAATCTCGTTTTCCAGAGGCTTTCAAAGTTTTTTCGCTTGGTATTTAATGCGTTTACTATATCGAGATATTTAGAGCCCTTCGCTATTCCTTTAGCTTTTATTTTTTTAATAAGCCGAGGTGTAAAATGTAAACCAGCAGTCGGGGCCGCGACTGAACCAATTTTATTTTTATCAGCATATTTTATTTGATCACCAACTCTTTTTCCAGAATAATCCACAGTAGTTTTGATACCAGCATCTCTTGTCTTTTGCGCCAAGTCTTGTGCATAGCCGATTGAATTTTTATCCATAACACAGATATGCAAATCTGAAGCAGACTTTATGTTTGGAATAAGTCCGTATGTTTCTAGCATATCCTTTATAACCACGTCTCCAACGCCAAAACCGACCGCTGGGACGACTTCTTTATCGAATATAGCCAAGAGCTCATCATATCTTCC
>JBAXDA010000377.1:0-1708 GCA_037141215.1 Candidatus Firestoneibacteriota bacterium
GGTCAAGCAAAATACGATTTTTACTATATGAATCACTCCATGCGACGGGCGGAGTATTGCGTTACGGTATTCCGCAGTTCAGACTTCCGAAAGAAATTCTTGATATAGAGGTGGATTATTTAAAGAAACTCGGAGTAAAGATAGAGCTCAATGTGCTGATTGGAAAAACCATCACCATTCCCGAACTCTTTAAGATGGGGTACAAGGCAGTCTTTGTTGGAACGGGAGCGGGGCTTCCTTCTTTCCTGGGTGTGCCCGGGGAGAACCTGGCGGGCGTGTATTCTGCGAATGAGTACCTTACCAGGATAAATCTTATGCAGGCCTATAAATTCCCGGAGATGGACACACCTGTCAAGCTTGGAAAGATTGTTGCTGTTGTTGGCGCAGGAAATGTAGCAATGGATGCGGCGAGAGTTTCTCTAAGGCTTGGCGCGGAGAAGGTATACCTGGTCTACAGAAGAAGCGAAGAAGAAATGCCTGCAAGAAGAGAAGAAATAGAAAATGCTGTTGAAGAAGGCGTTATACTGCATCTGCTTACCGCGCCTCTTGAAGTAATAGGGGATCCCGCGACAGGCAGAGTAAAGGCAATGAAATGCATAAAGAACCAGCTTGGAGAGCCGGACTCGTCAGGCAGAAGAAGGCCGGTCCCGATACCCGGTTCGGAATTTGTTCTGGATGTTGATACCGTGGTCTCGGCTATCGGACAGTCTCCAAATCCCCTTGTTCCGCAGAGCATGCCGGAATTAAAAACTGCAAAACACGGAAATATTGTAACAAACGAGGAAACAGGGGAAACCAGCGTGCCGGGAGTATATGCCGGAGGAGATATAGCAACGGGCGCCGCAACCGTTATTGCGGCTATGGGAGCGGGAAAGAAGGCGGCACGAAGCATGGATGTTTACATAAAGAAAAGTTTATAACGTTCTTAACGTTTTGTAACGTTCATAACATAAAGCGCAGGGGGTAAAATCCTTGTGCTTTTTGTTTTGAAGGGCTTTTAAAGACTCATATTATATGTTAAAATACCGTCTGTTGACGGATAATGTCCGGCGTCAACAAACCTTAAACTTTAAACATTAAAACCTTAAAACTCTTACACGGAGGCCTCATATGACAGTTAAGATTCTTGATACCGAAACAATTGCGAAAGCGATCTTGGACACGGCAAGGAAGTATAAAGGCAAAAAAGTAACCGTTAAAATACTCAGGCCCTTTGCCAGGTGTGTAGAAATTACACTAAACAACGACCGCGATGTCGCGGATACAATTCCTGCCGTGAGATTCTGCGCCGAAGTAAATATTCCTGTCTGCTTTGCTCATCTTGGAACTCCCCATAACCAGGAAACAATTGCTTACGCGGCAAAGAGATGCATGGAGAGAAAGTATAAAGGGAAAGAAACAGTATTCAGCGAAAAAATATTCCATCTTGCCTTCTCCAAGATAAATATGTGGGGCGAGAAATACAGCGGATTGGGCACTCCCCGGATGCTCGCCATAGAACTCCTTAAGACGCTTGATAAGGATAGCGTAAAAAAACTCAAGAATATGAAGAAGCAAAAAATAGTCTTTATCGGAGATTCTCTTATGGCGCGGCTTCATTGGAGTGCCTGGGGCGGGTATCCGGATATTCTTTCTGAGATGTTTAAAATTATTAATAATAAAGTTCTAGTAGTAAACGCAGGAATCGGAGGGCAGACCAGTTGGCAGG
>JBAXDA010000378.1:0-1702 GCA_037141215.1 Candidatus Firestoneibacteriota bacterium
CCTTCTCGCTCTCACCAAAGAGAGCCAGGAAGAAAAATGACCATGGAAGAGTGGGAGAAATCTCTGGAAGGAAAGTAAATTGTCATAGGAATTTTGAAAAACAAAAGCCCCGGTCACTTCCGGGGCTTTCTATTGAATAAGTGTATTGAGAGACATTAATTACGATAAGCAGCCCTAATTGTTATTTTTTTTCCTTCCCAGGATGTACGCCAAGGTCATGCAAACAAGAAGCAAGAAATGTCCAACAAACATTCCTGAAAAACTCTGGGCAAATTCCATTTGAAGCGGTGTCAGACCAAAGCCGCAGGTGGCCGTGAAAGCGAAAGCCAGAATAAGACCAAAAGTAATCAGCTTTCTTGAAATCGGGTTTGTTGTATTTGCATTTCTGAAATTTACGGCTGCGTAATAAGTAAATATTGCAAGCGCGTAATGATTCAACCAAGATGAAGGGGAGAGGAAAAGAACCAGCAGAAATAGTATTCCGTATTCCAAAGTCCTCAAAGATTTCCTCTGTCCACGGAAAAGGAAACCAAAGAACACAAGCAGCCCGAGTTTTATTAAAGCAGAAGCCCTTTTTACGTTTTCCACAGTAAACCAGGCGGGATCAACAGCCTTATGCAAGCCGTAGGCCGGATAAGCACTCTGTCCATAATCCGTAAAATGCCTAATCAGGAACGCGTCCATGGATTGATTTGTATGTGTATAGTAAACAGTTTCTCTGATTATAGTATCGTTCCTTGCAAAAGGCAGGATTACCAAATTAATGAAATCTCTGAAGAAATTCAGATTCCGTTCGAATCCGAAGAAGAGTGAAGGTATAAGAAAGAAGAAGAGGGCAAAACCGGCAAGTGTGCCATAGAAAACTTTCCATCCCCTTCTATACAGGAAGTATAAAAGAAAGAGTGCAGGGGTAATTTTCACGGCTATAGCTGCGGCTATAGCGATTCCGCTCAGGTAAGGCTTATCTTTCTCAAACAGATAGATAGACAAGGTACAAAGGAATAGGACAAGTAGATTACTCTGTCCCAGGTTGAGGTTGTCCATTATAATAAAGAAACCCAGTATAACAGGCAGGTAGGCGGAGGACCATTTTGAGGTTCCGAACTTATGCTCACCTGACAAGGCACCCTTATTCATTAGTTTCAAAGACAGAAAAGCTGTCCAGGAAAGCAGTAACACGCTAAAGCCCATCCAGAGTGCTTGAGCAGTCCGAAATGTAAATTGAGCGAAAAAGACTATTATGCAATAGAAGAACGGAGGGTAAGAGAACGCCGGTTTGTCTTTGTAAAGGTCAAGATTTTGACAGAGTAGCTCTCTAGAAATACACCAAAAAGGATAAAAATCAATAGTGTGGCGTCTTAGAGCGGCAGCTATTATGAGCAAAAATAAGATTCCTAGTATTAAAGGCCATTTTTTGGAGATAAAAACGCGGTATTCTTTCAGCATGAAAGCATTGTACTATAAAACAAATTGCTTGACAATAGACAATAATTAATATATTATTATGAAGAGATTTCCGACGACCCAAAAAACCTCAAGATAGCAAAATATCAATCAAGCCTTAAGCTTCCCTAAATTGTCATAAATTTAGCCGCTTAAACTAGTCACGGTTTTTGGTAAGATCCTTTAGGAGGATATTGATGGACCTGGTAACATTAAAAAAAATGAAAATAGCCGAACTTGGTAAGCTGGCCTTGGATCT
>JBAXDA010000379.1:0-1689 GCA_037141215.1 Candidatus Firestoneibacteriota bacterium
GTTCCGTTTTTGAACCGCGTCCCTTCCGAATCTTCCCGACTCTTTCCTCAAATTCTCCGTAGGAACGGATCAAAACACCCCAAAAATATCTCAGCCAGGGAAACGGATCGTGCTTTGAATCGTGCCAGTTAATCGAGCTTTTGTGCAGGCTCTCATAATAAGTTGCCTTGGATTCTTCAATGACTCTTTCATGGCTGATAAAACGTCCGACTTCGTACCCAAAATGATACAGCAGCAACACCGTCAGCAGGCGGGAAACTCTGCCATTTTCGTTTTCAAATGGATGAATACAGAGAAAATCCAGAACAAAAAGCGGAATAACCAAAAGCGGCTCTCTGCGGTCCCTGTTTATGGCAAGATTGTAATACTCAATCAACTCTTCCATGTATCTCGGCGTGTTAACTGCCGAAACAGTTTTAAATCGGATTTGCTTGACCGTCATGTCAGGATTTTTTTCGACAATCTCATTTTCGGAATTTTTAAATCTGCTTGGCCCGGGAACTACGAATCGGTTTATGATGGTATGGAGCTGCAGAATCAGATCAACATTGAGCTTCAGATGAATTGCCGAAGCGTGGATATGGGCTAGCGCTTCTCTGTAACCGGCTATTTCTTCTTCAGGTCTGTCTTTTGGGAAGGCATCTCTGAAAACTATCCCCTCAATGATTTTATGAGGAGCAGTGACCCCTTCTATCCTGTTTGATGATTCCACTGATTCTATTAAAGCAACCTGCTTCAACGAGTCCAATATATCCGGAGTCTGCGTGTAGAATAGTTGCTGTTTCCCTTTAAACTCGCCTATCGTGCTTATGGTTGAAAGCATATCCTGAGAGAAAGATAGTTTATTTAAGAATTCCGGCCTTAGTGAATGCATTGTTTTATGCCTCCAATTGGTATATTAGCACAAATATGGTATACTGTCAAGGCGTTGATATACCATTTAGGCGGAGAGTATACCATTAATCCCTCTTTGAGTGACTTTGTTTAACAGGATAACAATAGGAAAGAAATGTAGTCAGTAAAATCTATTCCTTTCTCGGACACCCCTGTTTCGCCAATCTCAGATTCACGCCAAGCTTCTTCTCAAGGAGTAAAAGAGACAGCTATCCCCTTTGTTTACTAATACACAACCTATATTAGATTATATGAGATTATACTAGATTTGTCTGCTGAATAGTGAACGCGCTGCATTCATTATTGATTAGCATTTAGCAATAGTAATGAGTAATCCGCGAAGCGGCAGGTTCTGTCCCCTAAGGTAAAGCCACTTATTTAATAAGCAGTTCTTTGTTTTGCCGTGCGGACTTTGTATGTTATAATATTTTATCTAAAATTGGAGGTAAAAGACATGAACGACGCAGAAAAGAAGCCCAGTGTAAAAAGTGAAGACGCTCTTGAAGTAGCCCAGGCATACCGTAATTTAGGCATGAAAATCGGTGAAGGCACGGTAATTTTTAATAATGTGATAATTGGTTTTGGCGCAGACGGTCCCGACCCCATAATCATAGGAAAGAACTGCGTGCTTACGGGTTGCAGTGTTCTGGGGCATGACGCCTCCACAAATAAATTTTTGGGTATTAAACCGTCTATGCGGAAACCCGTATTTATCGGGGATAATTGCTTTATCGGGCTCCAGGCGATAGTGCTTATGGGCGTTAAGATAGGCGAAAATTCTATAGTGGGCGCAGG
>JBAXDA010000380.1:0-1676 GCA_037141215.1 Candidatus Firestoneibacteriota bacterium
ATCATTATCCCGCCATTGATGCCCTGAAAAGTATAAGCCGCGTCATGGTTGACATCGTGGATAGCGAGCACCGGAAAAAGGCGGGAGATATCATGAATATTCTCGCTACCTATAATAAAGCGGAAGATCTGATCAATATCGGCGCTTATGTCAAGGGAAGCAATCCGGAAATCGATTATGCGATCAGCATGATCGCCAGGGTCAATGCCTTCCTGAAGCAAGATATGGAAGAAAGTGTGGGTTTTGACAAGGCGAAGCAGGATTTACTTTCTCTTTTTGAACCGTCTCATTGAACCGGGGCATGTGTTATGTTTATTTTCAAACTAGAGGCGGCTTTGAATTACCGGAAAACACTCGAGGAAATAAAGCTGGTCGAGTTTTCCGAGGTAAAAAAAAAGCTGGAAAAGGAAAAAGAGCTGCTCGCGTGGATACAGGCAGAACAATATGCAACGATAGAACAAATAAAGAACATGAAGGGGCACTCCTTTCACGCTTCCGATATAGCCCTGTATCTCTCGTATATTAAGCTATTTAAGGAAAAAGAGATCCTCCAGTGCGGTATGATAGAGAAGGTTAGCAAAGAGGTGGAAATTCTGCGGGAGGCGCTTCTCGAAGCCGTCAAAAACAGAAAGATCATGGATAACCTGAAGGACCGTCAACTCATTGAATACAATGAAGACATGGCGGCCTACGAACGTAAAGTGGAGGATGAAACTGCGGTTCTCCGATATATAAGGAATCATGTATGAAAAATAAATTGATATTATTGCAAGTTATTGTTCTCATTCTTTTTGTCGTCAGGGTTGTGACTCTTGGAGATATCCTGCAAAATTTGGATGCCGCCACCACCCCGACCGTTACCACCCCAGCCGTTCCGGAGAAGAAGCCCATTGCGGAGAGTTCCGCCAAAGGTGTTTTCCCTGCCGGGGTGGATGAGAAAAAAGACGATATGGAGAAACCGAGGGATATCTTGACTGCCCTGGATAAAAGGAAAAAAGAACTTGATCAAAGAGAGGCTCTGGTAAAATCGGAAGAACAGCGGATTGCGACACTTAAAAAAGATCTCCTGGACAAGATTGACCTTCTGCGCGCTGAGCAGGAAAGGTTGAATGCAATCCTTGAGACCAGCAAGAGCGCTGACAGCAAGAGATACAAAGAGCTGGCAAAGGTCTATGATGCGACCCCTCCTGCAAAAGCTGGAGCAATGCTGGAGCAACTGGATGTCAAGACTGCGGCCGGGATTACGATGAACATGAAGACAGCCAAAGCCGGAATTCTCTGGGGCTACCTGAGCCCGCAGAAGGCGATGGAGATTACCCGTGAGATTACCCGTTCTGCAAAGTAACAGGTTTTGGTTCTTTCTCGCTTTGTGTGGGTAACCCAGATACCCCCGAGTTCTTTTATCAGTTAATAAACGACGCGACTTGCATCGAAACGCAACGCAGCTCCAAAAAGGGCGGCAGATTTTTCAACTTCCCCTCAAAAACATAGGCATTTTTTTCCTCTTTGACCAGTCATTATTTTCTTTTCAAACTCCAAGTAGATGAAATTACATAGTTATAATTAAATAATTATCATGGCACGCTCGTTGCTATACCTGACAGGCAAATAGAGGAGGCAAGCAATGCAAGCAATGCAGACAATGACAGTTCCCGAACCCCGGCAGACAAACTCTG
>JBAXDA010000381.1:0-1672 GCA_037141215.1 Candidatus Firestoneibacteriota bacterium
TGCACGATGGGCCGGTATAAAGAAGCCGAAGAGCTTCTCGTTTCCGCGGTCAACGAGGAAGCACTGGCTCCCCTGGCCTATAATATTCTTGGGCTTATAAGTTTTAAGAAGAAAGAATACGGCTCTGCCGCAGAACATTTCAGAAGTTCCCTGAGGCTGGACGGCAAAGATACCGATACGCTTATCAATTTGTCAAATGTGCGCGTCCTGGAAAAAAAATACGAGGAGGCAGTAATGTTCCTGCAAAAGGCGGAAGCCCTTAAGCCGGAAGACAAGTTCATTAAGTTCCGTCTGGGTTCTGTTTTTCTTCTTAACGGGGAATGCGTCAAAGCCGCCGAAAAACTCACGGAAGCAATTAAACTGGATCCTGATTTCGCGCAGGCCTATCTGCAGAGGGCAATGGCTTACAAGCGGCTCGGAAACGAAGGCAGTTATCTCGCCGATCAGCAAAAAGCTATCTCCTTAAAACAAAAATTTATTATGACTTGAGGAGCCATGGAAAAGACCTTCTATTGTGAAACACACAAAGAGCACATCTCCCTGCTGACCTGCAAGGCCTGCGGGAGAAGACTCTGCAATTCCTGCGCAAAGTTCGCTTTCGGCAAGACACTCTGCGCCTCCTGCTTTACCCTGGAACGCTTGAAATCTGACAGATCCTATTCCGACCCCCTTGGATATTCGGCAATTAAAGTGCAAAAGCGAGACTACTCCCGCCTGGCACTAAAATACTTCACGGGCTTCTTTCTGTGGCTGGCGCTTGCCGGAATAATATTCTTCAGAAAAGAAGTTTATACGCTTCTGGAACAGGTTTTTGTAAAATGAAAAGGGCGGAGAATTTTCCCCGCCCTTATTGTGATTAAATCTTTGCCTGCCTGCTATTGAACATATTTCCAATTAAATTTAACCCACTCCGGCTGCGAAAATAACCGCCTGTTGCAGGTCTTCTCTGCCTATCCCGAAATTAAGATCCGTGTTCTCGCTGTCTTTTACAATAAACGCAGCAACTTTGTCTGTTCTCGCGACCAGGACCCATATTATTGCCAGGTAATACACAGCCACCGATACAAACACGCCGACACCAAAAGCCAGGCTAAAAGCGTTCTTCTCTCCCACCTGGAAAGTTGAAACTAACGGCGGGAGAAACCCAAGGAACTGACCCAGTCCCGTCACGGCAAAAAACAAACCAAGGATCTTTGAAACAACGCCTATCAGCTCTCTTTTTTTCATTCTTTCCCCCAAAAACTCCTAAATAGTTCAACTTTAATGTTTTTTAATTCAGCGGGATTCCCGGCAGAACCGGCTCCAGCTTCGTTAAGTCCAGGCAAAAATACTTTAATATTGTCGGGGTAATATCCGACTGTATTCCGTTCTTTTTTATTGAAGGATCAGTTGCAGCCAGGAAGATCTCCGGAGCGTTCTTATGATCGTTTTTTCTTTTGTCAAAACCGTGGTCCGCGGTTATATAAATTGCGGTCTTTCCGTAAATCCCGAGTTCCTTCAATTTGTTTATCACTCTCCCTGCCTGTTCGTCGCAGGTTACAAGCGCTTTCTCATACTCGGAAGAACCCTCGCCAAATCCGTGTCCCTTGGTATCGGGATCGGAAAAATGCAGAAACATAAAGAATCTTTTTTCCTTAAACTGCTCAAGATATTTCATCCCCGCCCCGGCAAC
>JBAXDA010000382.1:0-1670 GCA_037141215.1 Candidatus Firestoneibacteriota bacterium
TTAAAAGCGGAAAAGAGCCTTCATTTTTCTAGTTTTCTATTTTTGCTTTTATTCTTCCTTATATTCCACCGGTTCTGTTTCCTCTCCCATAGCATTGCCCTTTCCCATGGTAACTATTTTGTAATAGTAGGCAGTCCCTTTTTTAATCCCTTGGTCCACAAAGCCGGGTTCTCTGACAGACTTAATTTTTTTAAAATTTCCTTTCTTTCTGGTATGCCTGTATATTTCATAACCCGTCACGCTCTTGCTTTTCGCCGGTTCCCAGGAAAGCCCGGCTCCGCCTGCCTTGCCCTCTATCTTAAAATTTGTAACCGCCGAGAGTTCGGTCGCCGCAGCGAAAACTTCGGCTCTCGGAGACATTTCCCCGTCTTTGTTCACGGCTCTCAAACAAAAAGCATAAGTCCTTTCATTAACAAGTCCCTCGAAAGTATAAGTCAGCGCGTCAACAGGCAGTTCTACGGGTTTTCCGTAAACCTTTTCGCCGGCTTCCATCATAAACAATTTATAGCCCGCCAGGTCTGTGGCAGGATTTTTTTCCCAGCCGAGTATTATCTCTCCGTCGGCTTTATCCGCCTTTAAAGATTTCATCTCTTCCGGCACCGGCGCGGTCGTTTTGAAGCTCCCCTCCTTAGTAGCGGTATTACCGGAGGAATCGGTGCAGGTTACTTTCAAATAATAAACACTTGAGGCTTCCAGGTCATAGAAATTCAATTTATGTTTCAGCTTCATAACATCGGAGAAAGCAGACAAGGTCAGCTCTTCCTTGTTTTTACCGTACTCGGCTTTAAGCTCAACGAATTTATCTGCCTCGACAAAAAGCTTCGCAAAGGTATCGGGACTGTCGTCTCCCTTGAGTATCTCCAGTTTTGTGATATTCGGCTTTACGGTGTCCTGCTTTTTCGCGCTCGAAGAAGGATTGTAAAGCGGATCTCCCACAAAACACATCATCCATTTCGCGGAAGGAGTCGCCAGATAAGAAGCCTCGGCAAAATTATACCCGGTCAGCAGGTATTTAAAAAACAGGTTTGCTCTGGTGTATTTATCTCCATAAGGCTCATTCACCGCGCCGGCTGTTGCGGTTATCCCGCGGAGCAGGGACTGGGAGACCCAGCAAGAACCGCCCCGTATGCCTATCGCAGACGCCGAATCAAGATGAATACCGACCGCGCCGACCTTCCAGGTAAACGCATCGTTGTATTTATTGTAACTGTACCAGCCGTAATACCAGAGAGTGCCGGGACAGCACTTCTGGTCAAGTTCGGGTTCGTTCTTATCAATAAGCGTGTCATAACCCAGAGATTTGAGAAACTCTCCCGCGTCCGTCATATCCTTGTCCATAGGATAATAACCGCTTGGGGGTTTCAGGCCCCGGGCGTCAATTACCGCCTTGCCGTATTTTGTCGTTATGTAATTTTCCCCGTAAAGGGCCCGGTCAACAAGCTCTTTTGCTATCTCCGCGCTTGGGCCGTCAAGCCGTGTGACGAGAAAGGTTCTCCCTCCTCCGTTAAAATGCATCCCTTTGTCGTAATAGGGATTATCGGCTCCCCTATATCCGCTCACGCCGTCTTGTTTGTCTATCTTTGCGGCCTGCAAACCGCCCAGGTCTTCATAAGGAAAGCAGAGAAAGGAATCAAGCGAGTAGGCAGAACCGTTGGCGTTTACCATATAGG
>JBAXDA010000383.1:0-1664 GCA_037141215.1 Candidatus Firestoneibacteriota bacterium
CTGTGGAACAAGGAGAAAAAGGAATTTCTGCCTTCGGTAAAAGAAACAATCATCACTAAATAATTATAATATATGCGGAGGGTTATATGAGCAAGGAAACGGATTACAGAAAAGCAATGAAGTTTGAAACGCCGGAATTCATTCCCGTGGGTGCCTGGATTCTCCCGGCCGCTTTTATTGCGCACGGCGAAGAGCTAAAGAAAATAGTTCTGAAATATCCCGTGGCGTTTCCTGCCTACCAGGAGGATAAGCGTTATGATGTTGCGGCGGGGAGTTATCTAGAAGGCTCGCACACTGACGCCTGGGGTTGTGTCTGGGAGAATGTGCATACAGGAAGAGAAGCCATAGTAAGGCAGCATCCGGTAAAGACACGAGAAGCCGTGCTTTCTTTAAAACTTCCAATCAGAGACGATGGTTTTCCCCATGGTTTTATGTATCTGCGTCTTTTGGATCTCAGGGGTTTTGAAGAAGTAATGATAGATTTTGCCGAAGAGCCGCCGGAATTAAAGGTGCTGATAGACAAGGTCTTAAAGCACAATCTGCGCCAGGCGGAAATACGCCTGAAACAACTGGAAGGGAAAAAAGGCGAAATTGTATATTTTGGAGATGACCTCGGGATGCAGACCGGACTTGCGATAGGGGCTGAAAAATGGAGAAAATATTTGAAACCCTGTTTCAAACAAATCTACGGGAAGTTCAAAGATGCAGGTCATTATGTCTATATGCATACTGACGGGCATATTTATGAAATAATACCGGACCTGGTGGAATGCGGAGTGGATATTATCAATCCGCAATTCAGGGCTAACGGCCTGGAAAATCTTGTCCGGGTTTGCAAAGGGAAGGTCTGTGTTGATCTTGACCTTGACAGGCAGCTGCTGCCTTTCTGTAAACCGGCAGATATTGATGCTCATGTAAAAATAGCGGTTAAGGCGCTCGGCGATGTAAAAGGCGGGCTAATGCTCAAGGGCGAGGTGGATGACAGTGTGCCGTTAAAAAATGTTGAAGCTCTCGGAGCTGCCCTGGAAAAATATAGAGGTTACTTTAGTAAGTAAGGATAAGCACCTATCTTTCTGCAAAATCAGCTGTTTTAGCCTTCAAAACTGTCCATTAGTTCTTGAATTCCCCTTTTATTTATTATATAATTGCTTATAAATGCTGTATTTTCACAAAAGGGGCAAAATGGGCAAAAGGCTTATCATCATAGTCTTTACATTGCTGCTTCTGCCCGTCTTTCTTTCAGCCGAAGACACTCCGCAGGACCTTTATAAACTCTCCTATAATCTTTACAAAAACGGCAACTATGGGTTTGCCATAGAGCAATTCAGAAAACTTATCAGCCTTTATCCCAACAGCCAGAACGCGAGGGATGCCGCTTTTATGTCCGCTGAATGCCTATATAAGCAGGGTGAGTACGAAAAAGCCATCCCGGAATACAAAGGCGTGCTGGACAGGTATAACATTCTCGAATATCGGGACACTATATTATACAGGATAGGAGAATGTTCTTTTAGGCTCAAGACCTACGGTCCTGCCTCGGAAGCCTTTAAGAACCTGCTGGATAAAAATCCTCTCACTTATCTTGCCGCCGACGCCTGGTTCTGGTATGCCGAAGCGAATTTTAACACGGCTAATTACCGTGATGCTTCCTCGGCATACGAAAA
>JBAXDA010000384.1:0-1653 GCA_037141215.1 Candidatus Firestoneibacteriota bacterium
CTGCCTTCCGCCACAAGTTGAAACTTAACCTTATCGCCAATGGTTATCTTGGCCCTGCTCAGGGTCGCTTTTACGTTTACGGACGACTGCGCCCCGGCCGCAAAGACCGTTCCCGCCAGCAATAATATTACTGCGGCTATTTTACTTGGCTGTCTTAAATGCATCGTCATAGATAGTGACCTTCTCCGCTCTCAGAAGCTGCTCTATCAACTGCATATACAATTCCTGTTGCTTCATCATACTGTAATCTCTGGCAACTTTTTCTTTAACTTCTTCGTAAGTCTTTTGCTTCTCTTTGTTATCTTTATCTTTCTCAACATATTCTTTCTTGCGGGCTTCATAATAATTTTTCACATCCGATTCCGAGATCCTAAACTTGCTCCTTATCTCCTCTTCAAACAGCTTCTGCACCATAAAACTCTTCTTTGCTTCAAAAGATTTTTCAATTATTTCTTTGTCATTCTCGTAGTTTTTTCTCTTCGCCGAATCATAGAGCAATTCGGTCGCAATATACTGCCTTAAGAATTCCGGCTTTTTTGAATCTTCTTTATAGAGCTCCTGCACATAGGCAGGAAGCTTGCGTATCTCGTTATCCAGATCTTCTCTCGTTATCTTTCTGTTCCTGAGAACGGCAACAACCGTGCCTTTCGGCATTTCCGGCTTCTTGTTCAGGGTGGAGAATTTCTCCATAGCCCTCTGCGCGTCTAAGGGTTTTCCCAGCCGCTCCAGGCATTCAATGGTCCTGGTGTTCACTTCCCTCGTAAGGTCGCTCTCGGGAAGCACGACTTTCACCTTGATGAATTCCGCAAGCGCGTTCTGGTAATCATTAAGGTTCTCCATATATATTTTGCCTATAACATACGAAATATTCGCCTGTTCTTTTTTTGAGAGTCCTCCCTGCTCCTGCAATTTCTTAAACTCCGCGATTGACTGCGCAAACAACCCCTGTTGTTTCAATTCATTCGCGTATTCTTTCTGCTTATCAATGCCGAGAGACAGAGTAGCCCCTCCCCCCGAACACGAAGCCAAAAAGACGGAAAGAATAGAAACAAGGAATACATTCTTCAACATAATCTCCCTCCCAAATAGCTCACTTACCTGATGAGCTGAACTTTTAACGCCTATTTAAACCTTGCCGCCCTCAACCTGAAGAAGTTAATAAGCGGCTTAACATAGGACTTGCCTGTGGAAATGTCTATACTATCAACCTTGGCTCCCTTAAAAAGCTTCTTAAGGGTCTCAAGCTCGGCAGCCCTGTTCTCCCTGAATCTTTTTGCGAAAGCCCTGTCTGAGGTGTTTATTACTGAGGTTTCACCGGTCTCCCCATCCTCTATTTCAAGAAAGCCTGCGTCAGGCAGTTCCTGCTCGAGTTCATCAGTAAGCCTTAAGGCGATAAGATCGTGCTTTTTTGCAGTAATCTTAAGGTCTTTCTCAAAGCCCCTGTCAAGAAAGTCTGAGACCAGGAAAACTACGGCTTTTCTGTTTATAACTTCGTTTAAGTATTGCAGAGCGGCTTTGATATTTGTCCCTTTGCTCTTAGGCTCAAAAGAGATCATCTCGCGTACAATGCGCAGAATATGCTTCAATCCCTTCTTCGGAGTGATGAATTTTTCTATGGAATCGGTAAAACAGATCATGCCGACTTTGTCGTTA
>JBAXDA010000385.1:0-1637 GCA_037141215.1 Candidatus Firestoneibacteriota bacterium
GCGCTGGTGAAAGATGCGAAGATTGTGGTTGCCTGCGACATGGACAAGTCCAAGGCAGAGAAGCTCGCAAAGGAATATAATATCGGCGCGGTTTCCTGTGATGTAAACGAAGTTTTAAAAAGGAAGGACATAGACGCTGTCAGCATCTGCACGCCAAACCTCGCCCATTATACTGTTTCCATGGCAGCGATGAAAGCGGGGAAGCATGTGCTCTGCGAAAAACCTCTTGCGATGAATCCGAAGCAGGTCTCCGAGATGATTGCCCAGTCAAAAAAGTACAAAGTGAAACTTACCTGCATCCAGAATCAGAGGTTCATAGGGCAGTCGCAGGCTATAAAAAGGTTCATTGACGCCGGAAACGCGGGTAAGATTTACTACGCCGAAGCAAAGTGGCTGAGAAGGCGTAATCTTCCCGGGTGGAATTCCGGGTTCATCACCAGGAAACTCGGAGGCGGGCCCTGCCTTGATATCGGAGTGCATGCGCTCGACCTGGCAATGTGGTTTATGGGAAATCCCAAGCCGGTCTCTGTCTCAGGCATAGCAGACAATTACATAGCAAAAAAAGGCGCTCTTAATCTCTGGGGAAAGTATGATGTAAAAGCAATGGATGTGGAGGATTTTGCCGGCGGCTTAGTAAGATTTGACAATGGAGCCGCGCTCCTTCTTACCTGCAGTTTTATGGTAAATATGAAAAACACGGAATATAACGCCATTGAACTCTTCGGCGACAAGAACGGGATTCATTACCCCTCAGCGGAGTATTTTGGAGAGGAGAATGGTTCCCTTGTTGACGGAAAGCTGGTGCATATTCCCGTGCAGGACGGACATGCCGCGCAGATTATGAAATTCTCCGAATTTGTAGCCGGAAAGACCAGGGTAAATCCCGTACCTCCGGAGCAGACCCTGAATGTTATCAAAGTTCTGGACGGGATCCACAGGTCAAACAAAGCGGGAAGGGAAGTAAGGTTATAAAAAGTTTATAACGTTCGTAACGTTCTTAAAGTTCGTAACAGGTTGTAAGGTTATAAAAAGTTTATAACGTTTGTGACCGTTCCTAAAGTTGGGAACAAGCAGAGGACGCTATGCTAAAAGGAAAAAATATAGTCATTGGAGTCTGCGGAGGTATTGCGGCCTATAAGGTCTGTACTCTCGTTAGCAGGTTAAAGCAGGCTGGAGCGGTGGTGGATGTCGTAATGACAAAAAGCGCCTGTGAATTCATAACGCCTCTGACTTTTCAGGCGCTTTCAGGCAGGCCTGTGCATACAAATATGTTTGAACTTGTAAAAGAGAACAATTGGAAGATTGACCATATTGCCCTTGCGGAGCGCGCGGACCTTCTGGTAATAGTTCCGGCTACGGCTAATTTGCTGGGAAAACTCGCCGGAGGGATAGCGGATGATCTCCTTACGACAACCGCGCTGGCGGTAAAATGTCCTGTGCTTATTGTTCCGGCTATGAACAAGAATATGTGGTCAAACGGGATAGTCAGGGACAATGCCAAGAAGCTCAAGTCTTTCGGGTTCGAATTTTGCGGGCCTGCCCGCGGCAATCTGGCCTGCGGAGACTCAGGTGAAGGAAGGATGGAAGAACCGGCGGTAATCTTTAAAGAAATGCAAAAACTGGTATGACTTATAAAT
>JBAXDA010000386.1:0-1630 GCA_037141215.1 Candidatus Firestoneibacteriota bacterium
CTGTCAAACAGGTGCTTAAACCTCTCCCCAAAGAAGAAAAGCCGGAAGGCGAACTTGCCGCGAAAGAAAAAGTCCAGATGACCGAAGTTACAACAGTTGCCGAGCTTGCGGTGAAGCTAAAGGTTTCCGGCAGCGACCTTATTAAAAAAATTATGAGCATGGGCATGATGGTGACTCTTAATGCCAAGCTTGACAAGGATTCTATTGCGCTTATAGCCGCGGAATTCAATTTTGAAGTTGAGATTGTTTCTATCTTCACGGAAGAAGCTCTTCCCGAAGAGATAGAAGAAGAAAAAAACCTGGTGTTTGAGGACCGGCCCCCCATAGTAACCGTTATGGGGCATGTCGACCACGGCAAAACATCTCTGCTTGATGCCATTAGGGAAACCAATGTGGCGGGCGGAGAAGCCGGACAAATAACCCAGCATATCGGCGCGTATAAAGTAGTATTTCCGAAAGGGGACATAGTCTTCCTTGATACTCCGGGACATGAAGCCTTCACCTCAATGAGGGCGAGAGGCGCACAGGTAACGGATATCGTGGTTCTTGTGGTTGCCGCGGATGACGGCGTAATGCCTCAGACAATTGAGGCCATAAATCACGCAAAAGCGGCCAAGGTGCCGATTATTGTCGCCATGAATAAAATGGACAAACCTGAAGCAAACCCCGAGAAGGTAAAACAGGAACTCTCAAAATATGAACTTATTTCAGAAGAGTGGGGCGGCAAGACCGTATTTGTTCCGGTTTCGGCAAGGAAGCGGACCGGCGTTGAACAACTGCTGGAAATGATACTCCTGGAGTGCGAGATGCTTGAGCTTAAAGCCTCCAAACAGGGGAACGCGAAAGGCGTTATTATTGAAGCCAGGCTGGATAAGGGCAAAGGGCCTGTTGCAACAGTTATGGTGGAACAAGGTACGCTTCATGTCGGAGATTCCTTTGTTTCCGGTTTCCAGTACGGCAAGGTGAGGGCAATGATGAGCGATCGCGGGGAAAGGCTCAAGGACGCGGTACCGCCGACTCCTGTGGAGATAACCGGATTTTCCGGAGTGCCGAGCGCCGGAGATGTCTTCCAGGTGGTCTCGGATGAAAAGAAGGCAAGAGCCATAGCCCTGCGCAGGAACGAGCTGCAGAGGGATATAAACATTCAGAAATCAAAACACATTACTCTGGAGAATATATATAACGAGATACAGGAAGGAAAGCTTAAGGAGCTGAATATAATACTCAAGGGCGATGTTGCCGGCTCCATAGACGCTATTTCCGAGGCGCTTGAAAAATTAAGCACGGAAAAGATAAAGGTGCAGATAATCCACAAAGGAACGGGCAATATCAGCGAATCGGATGTTATGCTTGCGGCTGCTTCAAACGCGGTGATTATGGGCTTCTCTATAACTATGAACACGAATGTTCCTGAACTTGCCAAACAGGAAAATGTTGATATTAAACTCTTCAAGATAATTTACGAGATTATTGACTAATTCAGGATATTTGCTTTTGTAATCCAGAAACTCCTTTAAAATATACAGTTTGACACCTTTGACTTCCGAATCCTTTACCGCAGTCACATTATTCGCACTTGTCATTCCAAACGGGGCAATGACCGTATCTTTTTTATCAGTTCCAACATGGC
>JBAXDA010000387.1:0-1628 GCA_037141215.1 Candidatus Firestoneibacteriota bacterium
CTGCCCCCAGATGTTGTACCAGTTTCTAGTTGAGACTGAAACATAAATCTCCTCTGCTAAAGATCCTCGGCATTATGGCCTCCGGCGCCGGAGGCTTGTAACCCAAAGAACTGTGCGGCCTTATCGTGTTGTAGAAATTTACCCAATCTTTTACTACGTATTCAGCTTCTAGAACTGTACTGCATACATTGATGTCCAGACATTCAAAGCGCATCTTGCCGTTAAAGGATTCGCAATAACCGTTCTGCCAGGGGCTTCCTGGTTCAATGAATATCGGCCTGACCTCAAGCTTGCTAAGCCATTTCATCAAATCCCTTGCCGTAAACTCTGCCCCATTGTCAGACCTGAGATATTCAGGCCTGCCTCTTTCAATGAACAGTCTTGCGAGCAGGCCTTCAACATCAGAAGCCTTTATACTTCTTTTTACCAAGACACCTATGCACTCTCTTGAAAACTCGTCAATCACATTCAGGATTCTAATCTTTCCGCCGCGGAGAAGCCTCCAGCTGACCATATCATAACTCCAGACCTGGTTTCTTCTTTCAGGCTTTATCCTTACGACCTCTCCAAGAATGTTCCTGTACTTTTTCTTTTTTCTGCGGAGCTTTAAGCCCATCGAACCCCAGAGCCGTTCTACTTTCTTGTGATTCACGAGGATTTCATCGTATCCTCTGAGTATCCCTGTTATTTCCCTGTATCCAAGCTTGATATGCTCTGTCGCCCAAAACTGTATTCTTGCTTCAAGAAAACTATCGTCTTTTGCAGTGCTTTTGTATCTTAAGCTTGATCTTGCTACGCCAAGAGCCCTGCAAATCCTTCTTTCCGGCCTCCTGAGCTCAGCAACCATTTCACCGGCAATTACTTTCAGTCTTTCTAGACCGATTCTACTTTTTTTTTAAACTCGCGGAGGATCTGAATATCTATGGCCTGTTCTGACACAATGTTCTTGAGTCGCAAATTCTCCTGCTCTAGATCGCGAAGCCTCTTTGCCTCCGAGATATCCAAACCGCCATAGTTTTGCTTCCATTTGTAGTAGGTATTTACACAGATTCCAGCGGTTTTGGCTATCTCTTCGACCTTTTTGCCGGCCGCCATTTCAACTTCGAACTGCCTCAAAATTGACACGATTTGCTCTGTTGAATGCCTTTTCGTTCCCATAGGAACCCCCTTGAATTTGGTCTCTCCCTATTATACACTAACAATGGGATGTGGACCAGTTTTTGGGGGGAAGGTCATGTCTTTGTCGGTTTTTATTGTTTTTTTGTGGGGTTACCTGTTTGAACGGTTACATGAAAGAAATGGTTGTTGCTCTTATCCTCAAACTCGTTGAGTTGATAAAAGTCAACATTTCGGCTTTGGAAATTAATACGCAACCAGATGTGATGAAAGAAACAAATTTAGCGATAATCGCTTTATTGTTTCAAGGTAACTATAACAATCTGCGGTGGGGTGAATAGGCGTATGGGGGGATATGTTAGTCCGACGCCGTTGGAAATTAGCAGAGTTGTGTTCCCTTCCTTGATTTTACCTGTTCGAAATTTTTGATCATAAGCCGATGGTAATTTTGGAGCCCAAAAACCAAAAAGTGAAATCTGTCCTCCGTGCGTGTGCCCCGAAAGTATCAAGTC
>JBAXDA010000388.1:0-1628 GCA_037141215.1 Candidatus Firestoneibacteriota bacterium
TAAACTCCTTCTAGTACAGGTTCCGTATCTTTTTTGGTTTTTAGATTCACTTTTGGCGTGTCTTTCAGCATGCGGAGTACCGGCTGATCCAAGGGCAGTCTTCTGACGGGTGATTCCGGCATGATAAGCGTAAGTTCCTTCAGTGCGGATTTGTAGAAATATGGTGAGCCCACAACGGAATCGAACCAAAGCATTCCACCGGCAAGCATGTATTTCCTGAGCTTCTCACGTTCTGCATCATTGAAATTAAGAGAACGGGCACCGGAAAAAAACAGTACAGGTATTTGCGCAGGGCTATAGTCAAAGCTTGATAGATTGACAGTTTCAACTTTATATTCCATCCCCATATGTTCTCTCGCCCTAGAAAGGAGCTGCTGGCAGTCAGCCGGCACCATGTTCCAGTCGAACACCCTTGATACTTGCTCGTCCTCCCACTTATAATCCAGATATCCGCCCCATATGACCTTCCCGATAAGAGTTGCCGGACTTGGCTGACTTTTTTTCTCTGAACGCCTCAGGGGGGTTGCAGGCAGCGGTAGCGGGGGCATCGCCTCTCCTGCCTGTCTCCGGTCGGCTTTGGCCTTTGGCGGCTTGCCGACAGGTTTAAGGAAATCATCCTCATCGGCGGAGACCTGGGAGAATGAAATGAGAAGCAGCACGGCAAGAAGAGAGCACTTCAAGAAACTGTTACTAATAGTCTCAAAACAGAATGGAGCTTTAAAATAACGGAGGGCGGACTTTCCAGTCCGCCAACACGCGGGTTGGAAAACCCGCGCTCCTTTGAAGATAAATAGTCTTGAGACTATTATGAGACGATTAGTAAGGATTGAAAGGAGGGTTAAACAGCTGATAATGGCAGATTGCGGCAAAACTGTTGCAGTTCAAAAAGAATATTCAAGAAAGAAGAAAAACTTTATTAACATTAGGATTAAAAAATATGAATAGGACAAGAGTTTTTTCTACGATGATATTGTCTGCGGCAACCGCAATGCTGATGATTTCCGGTGCTTTTGCAGAAGAAACAGTCGTTGTGCCACAACTTAAGATTCTTTGTGGTGAGAAGTGTTCAAAAACTGGTGAGATGCGCAAGCCGGAATCAGACTCTGTAACAAAAGACGGTGTTGTTTTCACAGAGGGTGGCTGCACTTCTGAGAATCTTTTAAAACTCCCTGCCATTTCCAAGTCAAAAGATTATGATTACAATGTTCACGATGCTGTCTACGTATGCAATAATCCTAAAGCCTGGTCTGCCTATAGTCCGAGTCTGTTTTTTATTATCGTTGTACCGAAAGAGGATACCGGCAAACTTCGCTTATTCTTCTGTGACGATGCCAATAACGCCCTCACTCAGGACATCTTCGTAGCAGACAAGAAAATCTCCAGTATTGCCGAGTTCAAGAGTCCGGGCAAATGGGTGGAAGTAACGTACTCCGCTGAAGATTCGAAAGACGGTAAACTCGTTGTTCTTATTAAAAGCACATGCTCTAAGGAGCCTGTGATTTCCACAGTGGAGGTCTATAGCAACAGGGCACCAGCTACAAAATAAAAATGGCTCCTTCTCAGATCGAGTGGGTAGAAAGACTGAATATCCAATATCCAACACGGAATATCCAACCGATGAAGGGAAG
>JBAXDA010000389.1:0-1616 GCA_037141215.1 Candidatus Firestoneibacteriota bacterium
AGGGGAAAAAAGCAGGCTGGTGCTTGCCAAGGTGCTTATCAACCCGCCAAACTTGATTCTTATGGATGAACCGACCAACCATCTTGATATTCCTTCAAGGGATATTCTTATTAAAGCCCTAAAAGATTATACCGGAAGCATTTGTTTCATAAGTCATGATGTGCACTTTATCAGAGCTATTTCCAATAAAATTGTGGAAGTTGATAATGGAACTCTTACTCCGTTTGTCGGAGGTTATGATTACTACAGAGAAAAGAAGAAAATAATGCTCGCGGATATGGAGAGGCTGGGAGCTGTGCCTATTAGCACTGTAAAAAAAACCATTTTAAGCGCGCCCTTATCGGTAGAACTGCCGGTTAAATTGAAAAAAGCCAATCCTTCTGTTGTTGCTCACAAAAAAAAGGTGCTCGCAAAAAAAATTGCTCAACTGGATGACGAAATTAAGACCTTGCATGCAAATCATTCAAAGATGCTTATAAAAATGGCGAGCTCCGGATTTTACAAGGATCCAACGCATGCAGAGCAATTGAGAAAACACAGAGAAGACGAAGAACGGGCAAAGATATTGCAGGAAGAATGGATGAAGCTTTCTGATGAGATGGAGTGTTTTGGGCGTTAAATAGCTGTAAATATTGGAAAAACCTCTAAAAAACATTAAAAAACTTAAAAACCTGTTGAAACTCCACAAAGAAACATATACAATACTAATCGCGCCCCAAAGCGCAGACCCGGATAATAGACCGGGAATTCACACGCTCTTATGGCAGGGATATAAAGCCCTGGAGTGATTAATCTAAAAGTTTACTTTACTTTTAGTATAATCAAACCCGGAGTTAGATATACTTGCCTTGTTTGCAACGGTCCTTTAGGAGCCCACCGGCGCCAAAGGTCTGCAAGCAGAAAGAGCGGAGGCAAAAACCTTAAGGAGGTATTTGTATGCCGGTAATATCGATAAAACAACTGCTGGAAGCGGGGGTCCACTTCGGACATCAGACCAAACGCTGGAATCCTAAGATGGAAAAATTCATTTACGGCAAGAGGAACGGTATTTACATTATCGATCTTCAAAAGACCGTAAAGAAACTCAAAGAAGCCTGCGATTTCGTAAAACAAGCATCTGCAGACGGAGGATATGTTCTTTTTGTTGGAACAAAGAGCCAGGCGCAGGAGATTGTTACCGAAGAAGCCAAGAGATGCAATATGTATTTTGTTTCTCACAGATGGCTTGGTGGAATGCTCACAAATTTTAAAACTATCAAAAAAAGCTTAAAGAGACTTGAAGATCTTGAGAAAATGAAAGAGAGCAATACTTTTGCTAAATTCACCAAGAAAGAAGTTTCAAATATGGAAAAAGAGATGGAGAAACTTAACAAGGTACTCGGCGGTATCAGGTCCATGGACCGACTGCCAGCGGTAGTTTATGTGGTTGACACCAAGAAAGAACACACAGCGATACTTGAAGCAAAACGGCTGGAGATACCGGTTATCGGTATAGCAGACACAAACTCTGATCCCGACGAAGTTGATTATGTAATACCTGGCAATGATGACGCTATCAGATCTATCAAACTAATCACTTATCTCATTTCAGAATCTGTCCTTGAAGGCAAGAGAGG
>JBAXDA010000390.1:0-1604 GCA_037141215.1 Candidatus Firestoneibacteriota bacterium
ATGCCTGTATCGACACCTCTCTTGGCTAGGGGGGAAAAGCTTCCGTCAGTCTGGGCATCAAAGCTGGGGAAAACATTATTCCAGAACTCTTCAAACCTGTCGCAATCACATCCTGGCTTGCAGTCTTCTTTCCCGCAGCTAAATTCAGGTCCAAAATCTATGTACATCTCACTGCAGGGGCCGCAGGGTCCGGTGCCGCCTACGGGTCCCCAGAAATTATCTTTCTTTCCCAGCTTTACTATCCTGTCTTTTGGAATTCCGATATGCTTGTGCCAGATCTCTCCTGCTTCTTCATCATCTTCAAATATTGTAACCCAGAGAAGTTCTTTGGGAAGTTTGAGCACAACCGTGGAGAATTCCCAGGCATATTCAATAGCCGCTTTCTTGAAATAGTCCCCGAAAGAGAAATTGCCCAGCATTTCAAAAAAAGTGTGATGCCTGGGTGTAAGACCGACTCTCTCCAAATCGGGCGTCCTGAAACATTTCTGACAGCTAACCGCTGTCTTGTAGGGTATTTCCCCTCTGGTGACATACAGCGGCTTAAATTGCACCATTCCTGCCGAGGAAAAAAGCAGTGAAGGGTCGTTGGAAGGAATAAGAGAATCGCTCGCAACGAGCTTGTGTCCTTTCTTCACAAAGAAATCAATATAGAGCTTGCGTATGTCGTTGGTCTTCATATTGCTCCTCTAGAAACGCTAATAACAAACATTAAACAACTGCTCTTCATTCCTCATAGTAAACATCTTTCATTAACTTCTTAATTACCTTAAGCGCCGTATCAAAGTTGTAGCCTCTCCTGACAAGGAAACCCTGCATACGCTTTGCTTCTTTCACTTTATCTTTCTTTTTGTAGTTCTTATACCTTCTTTCCGCAAGTTTATAAGCCATTTTGAACTCGTCCGTATCTTTGTAAGCGTATTCTAGAGCGTTCGCTATTATTCCTTTATCCACGCCTTTCTGCAGAAGCTTCATCTGTACAAGTTTTTTACCTGCGCTCCTGAAGTTTTTGCTGTCCGCCGCATAGGCCCGGGCATATCTTCCGTCGTTCAAATAGCCCAGGGCTTCAAACTCCCGGACTATCGCCTCAATGACTTCCGCTTCGTACTTCTTCCGTTTCAACTTATCGGAAATCTCTTTCCTTGTGTAAGATCTCTTTGAAAACAGCGTTGAAATATAATTTCTGGCTTTCTTTAGCTCGTATTCTTCAGTCAAATCAACGCTCCGCCATATATTTCATATTGTTCTTTATTAAAATATTTTACAGATCATTAATAATGTATTCCGTCAGGGCGTCTTCCCAGCCTTTCATCGAATCCCCGATACCCTGTTCAAGGTTGTAGTTCCGCAAAGCAGAGTAGAGCGGTCTGGGGGCTTTCGAAGTTAGGGAAGCCGACTTAATAGGTTTTATATCTGCCTTAATTCCCGCCAGAGCACAGATTTTATTTGCCCATTCATAACGCGAACAGCAGCCCCGGTTTGCTGTGTGATACAAACCCGGCTTTCCCGTAAAAATGAGCTTCTCTATCTGTCTCGCGAGTTCCAGAGAATAGGTTGGAGAACCCGTCATATCGTCAGGGACAGTAATAGTTTTGCCAGATTTTGCC
>JBAXDA010000391.1:0-1602 GCA_037141215.1 Candidatus Firestoneibacteriota bacterium
ATTTCCAGAATAATATTAGAAACATGATTCAATGGATGCTTGACCCTGTTTCGTCGTATTTCATGCCTCTAAATGTGGGAAATGCAAGAACTCTTGGGATAGAATCCGAGATCAAGTTCAGGCCGGTTGAAGGCATAAGCCTTTACGCCAATCATACCTGGCTCTCCGCCCAGGATACAGACAAGAACAAAGACCTGTATTACAGGCCGAAGAACAAGATTAACTTAGGGTTTGAAGCGAAAGCCTGTATTTTTAAACTCAACGTTGATTCGGAATACTATGACACAAGGCAGGGTATTGACGCGGTAACCTATGCGGACCTTACGCTCCCGTCTGTAATTGTTTCTTCGGCAAAACTTTCGGCAAAAGTCTCTGCCTTCTCGGAAATAATACTTTCCGTTAATAATCTTGAAAATGTTCAGTATGAATTGAGGAGCGGTTATCCTATGCCGGGCAGGGCTGTTTCAGGGGGAGTTAATCTTAAATTCTAGAAGGACAAGGTAAAAGGAAGATGGTCAAAAGGAACTTGCGCTCGGGTGCCGTACAACGCTCCCGACAACTTAATGCGGGCAGTTTATCAACCCCCGCGGAGGAAAAAAACCGGCAAACAGGGATGAAGGCCTTTGTAATGCTCTCTCTGGCTTTTCATTCCGTCTTTTTTATTTCCGGTTGGCTTCTAACGGCCAAAAATAAAGTTGTCATGCTGACTATTTGGAAGTAAGTTATTCTCCCTTCGCAAAACAAAAACCCTCTCCGGGAAAAACGGAAGAAACAAGAGAGCTAAAGGCTTCCAAAGAAGTGGATGTAAAAATTAACAAGGGAGAAGTCCAAAGTTCGGTTACTGCTGGAAAAGAACAGGCAGCAGCTGACGGAGCGGCAGTGCAGGGACAGGCGGCCTTTCTTGATATGCTTACGGTCTGGAAGTCTGAGGTCAGGCTGCGTATCAGGAAAGCGCTTAAATATCCCAAGCTTTTGCGGGAGCTGAACCTGGAAGGTACAGTGACAGTCGATTTTACGGTTGATAGGGCGGGACATCCAGCAAATATTATTATTACCTCCTCTTCGGGCGTAAAGACGCTTGATGATACCGCGGTGAGGACGGTAAGCCGTGCCGCCCCGTATCCTTCGCCTCTTGAGTTCGGGGAAGAAAAGTATTCTGTCTCTATTCCCATTGCGTTTAAGCTGACCGAATAATGCAGATAAACCCCTGCCGTAATACTTTTAGCGCGCTGTTCGTCAGTGCCGGAAATAGCCATACATTTTGATTGACATTTATTCAAATAGTGATATACTTTTTCAACGCCTCAATATATAATGTATTAGATTGTAATTTTAGGAGGAAGAATAATTGAAATCTCTTGGAAGGCATGTCTTGGCCGAGATGTATGATTGCGATCCCGACATACTGAACGATCATGAAAAAGTTGAGGATATTCTGATTGACGGGGCAAAGGCGGCAAAAGCAACCATAATAGAAAGCGTATTCCATAAATTCAATCCGTATGGCGTCTCCGGGGTCGTTGTGATACAGGAGTCGCATTTTACGATACATACCTGGCCGGAATACAAATACGCCGCGCTCGATTGTTTTACCTGCGGCGA
>JBAXDA010000392.1:0-1575 GCA_037141215.1 Candidatus Firestoneibacteriota bacterium
CTCGGCAGCGCAGAGAAAAGCAAAGGCAAGAAGAATCGGGAGTTTGAAAGCAAAAAGGTATAAACGATAAAAGTTTGTAAGGAATCGTATCTGGAAGAATATGATAAAACACACCAATTATTTTTATTTATTAATCCAATTGGCTATATCATTTATTACATAATCTGCAACGTGGTTTTCTAAAGAGTATTCCTGTGGAGTGCTTTTCCCTTGCCCTTCCATAAAGAGGTGATTAAGTTTGGGGTAAAGTTTGTATTCCACATTGTTTTTGCCTTTTAAATTCGTCTGCCATCCTTCAAAATCTAATTGTGTTACTTGGTAATCTCTGTCTCCCTGTAAAATAAGGAGTGGTTGGTTTAAGTCCTTGGCGGTTTCAGCAGGATTGTATTTTTGAAGATCCTGCCAATATATAGGCGATACACCCAGAGGCAATTCCGACTCTGCAGTATTGAGATCATAATTTTTTCGTTTTATTCTGTCAGTCTGTTTTAACAGAATTGCCAGTTGAGCATCCTTTTCTTTCTGTGGGATTTCATTGTTGATAGAAAATATGTATCTAGTTTGATCAATAAGCAGGTCTTCAAGAGGGCGAGTATTTCCAGCCATAATTATTAACCCGGAAGCATTTTTATCAAGCATTCCAAGCCTTGGTATTAACATACCCCCCATACTATGACCCAGTAAAATAATCCTTTTCTTGTCAATCTTGTCAGTTTTTCGGAGTAACTCGCAGGCGGAAAGAACATCGTCTGTTATTTCCTCTTTCAAAGTTATCGTTTTACTGCTTCTAGCCATCTTCTGCTGATATTCTTTGGTTCTTTTTTCATATCGTAGAACGGCTATACCTCTTGAAGCCAACCCTATTGCGATATCCTTAAATGGCTTATTGGGACCAATACTCTCGTCCCTGTCCTGTGGACCAGATCCGTGAATAAGTATAACGGCCGGGAAAGGTCCGTTGCCATTCGGCAAGGCAAGTGTTCCTGGCAACTTCCACTCATTTGAACCTATTATGACATCAGTCTCCACAAAACTATCTGGTTTGTAGTAAACCGGAACCCGATATGTTGTCACCTCTTTCGTTGGAACAAAAAACAATCCTGCAATATTATTTTCTTTATCAAAAACGACTTTTGCATCCAAGGGGGCGTGTTCAAATTTGCAAGTAACATAAACGGCTGTATATGTGCCGCTTTTCTCTTCTCTCCCGGATGACTTTTCCTTAAAAGAGCCTGCTTGTGAAATTATACTTTTCCAAGCATTTTCCAGTTTTTCGGCTGGCAGAGCCGTCTTCATTGTCTCATCAAAATACTTTACACAGTCAGCATAATTTCCACCAGAAAGACTATCAACCAACATATTTGCCCTTTTTGTTTTTTCCGAACTATTTTCTTTAATAGTGTCAGAAAAAGACCGCGGACACAGTCCTGTGCAAACCAGAACAAATACAAGCATCATTCTCTTCATTGTTTCTCCATTTTTGTATTATACTCTACCACGATTTTGCTTCTGCTTTCACCTTACAAACCTTACAAACCTTACAAACTTTATGAACCCACGAGTTCAATAAGGAAG
>JBAXDA010000393.1:0-1567 GCA_037141215.1 Candidatus Firestoneibacteriota bacterium
CCGGCAACAACGGTAGCGTCTCTTTTGTCTTTGTCGCCGTCCCAAACATCCAGCGCTTTCACGGCGTTGTTATACGGCTGTCCATACGCCGCCCCCATATAACCGAGCTTGCCCATTACCATAATAGTGAAAATATTATCGGGGCCAAGCGTTTTTTCAAGTCTCTCTCCCAGCGTTAACCCCGCGGGAATGGAAAAATAGGAGGAGTTGCTCTGAACAAGATTCACTTCAGGCCCGAAACCCGTAAGCATATTCGCGTGCGCCGGCCCCGTGGAAGTGGCATGTCCCGTGATTTTTATCTCCACAAACGCGCCGGTTTTCCTTAAGCTCTCTATTACGGGAAGCTTTCCCTCGTCCGCAAACTTAAGGACATTCTCTCTCCCCGCTCCATCCCAGGAAAAAAGAACAGCATTGCCCTCTGCGCCAAACAGGAAAACAACTAAGAAAGGCAGAAGTAAAAGTCCAAGCAAGAATTTTTTCATTCCAGGCTCCGTTCTACTATTATTTAAAGTGGCTTTCCTTGTCGGAACCCGCATCACTTACTTGCCTCGTACAGAGCAATCCCTGCCGCCACCGCAATATTTAAGGAATCTATTTTCCCCGTTTGGGGTATTAAAACGCTGTCTCCGTATTTCTTGTACTCTTCGGGAAGTCCAGAAGATTCGCTGCCGAAGAAAAGCGAGAACGGCTTCTTGTATTCAACCGCGCGCGCCTGCTCCTCTCCTGAGGTCATAAAAAGGTAGTTGTATCTCTTAGGAAACTGCTTGTGATAATCCTCAAAGGTTTCAAGGTAAGCGATATTCGCCTGAAAGACTCCGCCCATTGAAGAACGGATGCAGGAAGGTTCAAACATATCAACTCCCGGCTTTGTAACGGCTATGTCGGAAACCCCAAACCCGAGAGCCGTGCGGATAATGGTGCCGAGATTTCCGGCGTTCTCCGGGCTGACCAACACCAGGTGGTTTGCGCTTTTATTAAGCTCGCATTTGAATTTCTTAAAAATGCCCGCCGCAAAACAGTTGTTGCGCGGGGAGATTCGGGTTATGACTTTGTCGTTGGAAGAGAACCGTATCCTCTTGTCGGAGCAGAGTTTTGCGAGTTTGTTACCTGCTTCCAGGCCTGCCGCCCGGGAGCTTAAATAAACTTCCAGAACAGTCTCGGGCCTGTGTTTAATCAATTCAAAAACAGGGAAAAACCCAAGCGCGTAGGAATAGGAAAAATCTTTCTTGTACTTCTGAACTTTTAATTCCATCAGAACCCCGTCTCCCTTATCTCTTTTTCCGAAAGGCCGAAGTGGTGCCCCACTTCGTGAATAATTGTGTCTTTAATCATTTTTTTTATTCCGGCATCGTCTAAGCAGGCCGCTTCAATGTTCTTTCTGTAAAGCGTGATCTTGTCCGGAAGGGCTCCGGTGTACCAGGTATTCCTCTCGCTCACGGGCACGCCCTGATAAAGCCCGAGGAGCACGCTCTTGCCTTTCCTTGCCTCTTCGTCGCTGAGAACTATTTCAACATTGCTCATTTTCTCTTTAAATATTTTTGGAAGTTTTTCAAGCGTTTCGGCCGCC
>JBAXDA010000394.1:0-1563 GCA_037141215.1 Candidatus Firestoneibacteriota bacterium
TTATAAGGTATGACGCCGAACAATATATCCCTTTCAATATTGCGGAAGTTGTGCTTGATTTTAGCATCCTGGGAGAGACAGTCGAAGATGGCCAGAAGAAAATTGATGTGCTTCTTGTGGCCGTTAAAGAAGAAGTTGTAAATCAATACATTACAATGTTGAAAGACATAGGGATTGATGTGGGAATAATCGATGTTGATTGTTTTGCCCTGCAGAATTGTTATGAGGCAAATTATGGAAAGAAAGAAGATGAGGCTGTTGCGCTCCTGAATATAGGTGCCAGATATACCAACCTGAATATTATTGAAGGCGGCATAACAAGGTTCTCCAGAGATATTCCAATCGGTGGAGTCACGCTCACAAAGGATATTGCAAGGGAGTTTGCCGTGAGTTTTACTGAGGCTGAAAAACTCAAAAGAGAACAGGGCGCAATAATCATTGAGTCAGAGGAAGTCAGACTTACCAGAATTCCCAGCAAGGAAGACAACAGGATAAAAATATACAGCGCTATTGTCACCTCCCTGGGAAAGCTTGTAATGGAAGTGCGGAGAGCGTTTGACTTTTATGAGTCCGGGTCAAAGAAGAAGGCCATAAATAAAATCTGTCTAAGCGGTGGAACGGCTAAACTGAAAAATATTGAGAAGTTTTTTGGGGAAAGAATGAAGGTTCCTGTTGAGTTGTTTGACGCGTTTGCAGGGCTTGAGCAGGAAGACCCTTCAATGATGGAATTGAAGATCAAAGAAAACGGGATTTTTGCGCCGGTCAGCATCGGGCTTTCTTGCAGGAGATCAAAATAGATGATAGAAATAAACCTGGTACCCGAGAGTTTCTATAGGGCAAAAAGATTAAGGAAGATACTCGCCGTTGCTATTGGCGGCGGTATTTTAGGTGCTGCAATCATGGTACTGATCTATGCCTTTACTCTTGCCAGAGTTACCATACTAAACAACGAGATAAGCATGCTGGAACGGGAACAGAAAATTTACGAAAAGACCCTCGCGGAAATAGAAAATATTAACAAAAAGACAAAAATGGTGGACGAGAGGATTAAATCCATTAATGATCTTCAGGAACAACAGGTTGCCTGGATTCTTATGATGGATGAGTTCGGCAGAAGTGTTCCTAACAACCTCTGGATAAGCAGCCTTACGAATAAAATGGAAGGCGGCGGTTTCAGGACCTTTAGCTGCGATGGAATTTCGCTTTTCAAGGAAGTAATAGCTGATTTTCTGATAAAAATCAATACCGGAAGCTGTTTCAGGAACGCTGTGCTTATTTCTTATACCGAGATTAGCGCGGTGGGGCTTAAAGCTTACTCCTTCCGTATATCTTTCCAGTCTGTAGAAGAAGCAAAACTCCGGCCGCCTAAGCAAATAGAGATAAACAGCGTAGCAAAGACCGGAATAGAAGGTGTTACTTATATCAACAAAGAATTTAGTTGCAGTTTGTCCAGAATAGAGAACTGGCTGATTGCCGATAAAACGCCGCTCTCTAACCTGCTCTGTGTTATTACCAGGGAAAAGAAGCAATTGTCCGGCAGGTTCTCTCCCAATGTTTCTCTGG
>JBAXDA010000395.1:0-1562 GCA_037141215.1 Candidatus Firestoneibacteriota bacterium
GCCGCCGCCAATCTCCATGCCGTTCAGAACTATATCATAGGCCCTTGCTTTAATAGCGCCAAGGTCACGGTCGAAAGCGGAAATATCATCCGTCTTAGGAGCAGTGAAAGGATGGTGCGCAGGTTCAAACCTTTTCTCTTCCTCGTTCCACATAAAGAGCGGGAAATCAACTATCCAGGTGAAAACGAACTTATCCGGGTCTATAAGTCCGAGCTTCTCTGCCATATGGCGTCTCAGGAAGTCCAGACACTGGTTGGTGGTGAAAGGCTTGTCGGCGATGAGCATAATAAGGTCTCCGTCTTTGGCCCCGAAGCGTTTCACAAGTTCATCCTGAACAGGTTTCTCGAAGAACTTCGCGATCGGAGATTCAATTCCGCCTGCCGTCACCTTGAACCATGCCAGTCCCTTTGCGCCAAACTGCTTCACAAATTCCGTAAGCGTGTCCATATCCATTCTTGAGAACTTTGCGCAGCCTTCAGCTTTAAGACCTTTAATTATCCCGCCTTTTGCTATTGCGTCAAGGAAGACCTTAAATTGTGTCTGTTTAAACAATTCCGTGACATTTACTAGTTCAAGTCCGTAACGGAGATCGGGTTTATCTGAACCATACTTTTCCATTGCTTCATCATAGGTCATCTTAGGGAACGGTGAAATTATTTCGAGCCCGAGGGTTTCTTTGAAAACCTGCTTAAGCATGCCCTCAACCAGTGTGTAAATATCTTCTTCCGTAATATAGGACATTTCAATGTCTATCTGCGTAAATTCCGGCTGTCTGTCCGCCCTTAAATCCTCATCCCTGAAGCACTTTGCAATCTGAAAGTATCTGTCAATCCCTGAGACCATCATTATTTGCTTAAGCATCTGAGGTGATTGCGGCAAGGCGTAGAATTCACCGGGTGCAAGCCTGCTTGGAACGAGAAAGTCCCTGGCTCCTTCCGGAGTGCTCTTGATAAGCAGCGGTGTTTCTATTTCAAGAAAGCCGTTTTTGTCAAGATAATCTCTGGTTATAAATGTCACTTTGTGTCTGTTTGCGATGTTTGAAAGCATTTTTGGGCGGCGCAAATCAAGGTAACGGTATTTTAATCTTATCTCTTCAGCTACATTGGCGTCAGTTATCTGAAAAGGGAGAGCCTTGGAAGAATTAAGAACGGTAAGTTCAAGGGTAAGCAATTCTATTTCACCGGTCTTTATGTTTTTATTAACGGTGCCCGCGGGCCTTCTCTGCACTTTGCCTTTTATCTTGAGAACAAACTCGGAGCGTATATTCTGCGCGAGCTTATGGGCGTCTCCGGAAACCTTCGGATCTACAACAATCTGCACCTTCCCGGTCCTATCCCTTAAGTCAATAAATATCAGGCCGCCGTGATCCCTGCGGGAATCAACCCAGCCGCATAATACAATTTCCGTATCCAGGAGCTTTACATCCGGCTCACCGCAATAATGAGTTCTTAACATTTATCAGCCTCCGTTATTATTTCAGTTTTTGCTTTTTAGTTCTGTTTCTATCCCGCAAAAGGCTACCTTTACCTGCTCACCTGTTAACATATTCTTAACTACTGCCA
>JBAXDA010000396.1:0-1551 GCA_037141215.1 Candidatus Firestoneibacteriota bacterium
CAGTGTAATCGCTCTTATAAATCTGTGTAATCTTTTCCACTAATAGCTCATTGCAACATAATTATTTTCGTCTTCTTTCCCGCCGGACGCTTCGATTATTACTTTATTTGCGACACAAACAATAGACTGCCCCTGTGAAGATATCCAGCCGAAGGATTTGCAAATCTCTTTTGGACAGTCGGAACTTAAAACCCTGGCTCTTCCCTCTTTAATTTCTATCTTCATACCGCCGACTTCAACTATTCCATTTTTATCCAGCGGCGCGCTTGCGAATAACTTATTTTCTTTGAAGATTTTCACTTCACTGCCGCTCTCTTTGCCGGATTTAAGCAGCGCGTAGGGTATAGAAAAAAGCAAAACTATTACTACAAGCGCAAACAGAACATCAAATACCCGCACTTTATAGGTAAAGGGAATTTCCTTCTTTCTTCTCACGATTTTCTTCTTCATAACCTTTTATATAGCAAGAGTCGTGCCAGGCTGATTCATCATAAATTAAGGGGTTTTTACAGATAATAACGGCAGGAACATTACGAAAAGGTAATGTTTTACAGGTAAGTAATGCTAAGGGTTAAACTCGCGAGACAGGAACTACTGATCAATATACGCAAACTTTCAAGTAACCCGGGGTTTAGCTCGCGCAAGCCTAATCAATCCCGAATTCCTTCATTTTTTCCCAGAGGGTTTTCGTTGAAATCCCGAGCTGCTCGGCGGCATTTTTCTTAACTCCGCCGGCGTGTTCAAGCATCAGCAGTATGTGTTCTTTCTCCGCCTGTTTTACCACGGAAGCTAGACTCCCTGCTTTCCACTCTTTCTTTTCAAAGAAATACGGCGGAAGATCCTCGGGAATAATCTCCTTCCTGGAGGAGAGACTTACAAGTTTCTCTATAAGGTTCTCAAGCTCTCTGATATTTCCGGGCCAGTAGTAACGGCCGATTATCTGCAGGACTTGAGGGGTCAATTCCACCGTTTTTTTTGTTAGATTATTGAATTTCTTCAGGAAATGATCCGCGAGCTGTGGTATATCCTCTCCCCGGTCGCGAAGCGGTGGAAGATTTACCTGCACAACATTAAGCCTGTAATAGAGGTCCTCGCGAAAAGTCCCTTCCTTTATTCTTTCCTTCAAGTCGGCTTTAGTAGCGGAGATAACCCGCACATCGGCTTTTATGGTTTCAGTTCCGCCGACTCTTTCAAATTCTCTTTGCTGAAGCACCCTGAGCAGTTTCACCTGGGCCGCCGGCTTCATATCATCTATATCATCCAGGAAAATTGAGCCGCCTTCAGCCAGTTCAAAACGCCCGATCTTT
The DNA here is from genome assembly GCA_037141215.1 of Candidatus Firestoneibacteriota bacterium. Lineage (GTDB taxonomy): Bacteria > Oederibacteriota > D2-FULL-39-29 > D2-FULL-39-29 > CAIOVX01 > JBAXDA01. The sequence goes on from JBAXDA010000396.1 coordinate 1,308, forward strand.
CTTCTCGCTGCGTCCGTGAAAGCCCCTTTTTCATGCCCAAATAGTTCGCTTTCAAGCAGAGTCTCCGGGAGCGCGCTGCAATTGAGTTTTATGAGCGCCCTGTCTTTGCGCGGACTCAAGGCGTGAATAGCTTCGGCCGCAAGTTCTTTCCCCGTGCCGTTCTCTCCCTGGATCAAAACGGTCGTGTTGTACTGTGCCACGGACTCTATCAGTTTAAAAACATCTTCCATCGGCCTGCTCTTGC
>JBAXDA010000397.1:0-1545 GCA_037141215.1 Candidatus Firestoneibacteriota bacterium
ACCTAATGTATCTCACCGCGGCCTTGATGATCTCTTCGGCTTCGGCGGGAGGATAATTCTGCCGTATTTGCGCGTTCACTCCCATCATCCTCTGATTAAATTCACCGCCTCCGACCCCGGTAGGTCCGACAGGGAGCGGCGCTATTCCAAGAACATCCGGATTTGTGCCCGCAGGCATAACCTGAAGGGAATCAAGATAATCAAAAGCCATGCCGACCTTATTCTGGGTCCATTTTGCGCTGTCATCAACGCAGACCATGCCTTTTGTTTTTTTACCGCTCTGAGAGATGAATTCTTCATGGAAGAGCCGGTGATAGAATTTGAGCGCTGCAACTCCTTTTTCGTCATTATAAACGGTAGACCAATTGCCTTTCTCGTCCTGCTTGACTATTTCACCGCCTGCCTGGTAAACAAAATTAAAATACTTCCAGGCTGCTTCATCGCTCTTTCCTGTCATCCAGCCGTAATTACCTGCATCAGGATCGCTTAATTTTTTGCAATATTCAATAAATTCTTCCCAAGTTTTTGGCGGTTTATTAGGGTCCAGTCCCGCGTTCTTAAAAGCTACCTTGTTATACCAGAGCGCCATAATCATCGGAGTGCCATAAGGGACAGCGTAAATATGTTCCTCGTTATCAGGAGGACCCTTAATCATAATGGCTTTTTTTGTTTTCGGGTTTATGGAGGCTATAGTTTCTTTATCGAGGTATTTTTCCAGGGGAATAAAAAAACCTTCCTGGATAAAAGTGTTTGATTTTCTAAAATTGCTGTACATTACATCCGGAGCGGTTCCTCCCGCGATGGACATGGTTACGGAATCAAAATTGAGCTGGCCTTCGAGTTTTATTCCTGACGCGGAAGAAACCTCAATGTCGGGATTGTCCAGTACGAATTTCTCAAAGATAAGTCTGTCCGCCCTTGCCAGCGTACCGCGGGCGTCTTTCGGAGGGATATTCCAGAGTTTAAGTTTTGTCTTTTTCCTATTTTCCGTTCCGGTCTTAACTGCGTCGGAAACTTCTGCGGCGGCAGCGGAAGTGATAAATGCCGCCAGAAGCAGCGCAGACACCAGACTAAGAAGCCTTTTTAACATAATACCCCCTATAACTACGTTTATAGCGTTCATAAAGTTCATAAGGTCATAAAGTTAAGACCGTTACGAACGGCTCATTCCCAACTAAGCGCGCCTTTCTTCCAGGCGTAAACCAAGCCTATCACAAGTATGCCGAGAAAGACAGACATCTCTATAAAGGCAGCGAACCCAAGACTTTTAAAAACCACGGCCCAGGGAAAAAGAAATACCGCTTCAACATCAAAGATAACGAAGAGAAGCGCGAAGACATAGTACCTCATATTAAACTGTATCCAAGCTGTTCCGACTGGCTCCTCGCCGCATTCATAGGTTTCATTCTTCTTGGGCGACGGGTTTGAGACGCGGAGAAGATACGCCGTGACCAGCCCCCCCACCGTAAAGAGGAGCGCCATGCCAATGAAAATCAGAACTGCAAGATACTCGTTCATTTTTTAGACGCCCGCCAGTTCAAGAAT
>JBAXDA010000398.1:0-1545 GCA_037141215.1 Candidatus Firestoneibacteriota bacterium
GGAAGAATCTTCTCCAGCGCCACGGCTGCCTTGACTTTTGCTTTCTCGGCGCCGGTTATGCTGTCGGGATATTCGTCCCCGCCTATTGCGGGATAACCCGACCTCCAGCGCGGAAGCAGATTCTTCTCTGAACAAGCCCCTAAAAGACCGGGGATATTCAGCGAGGCTCCGAATCTATGATGGGTCTTGAGTTTGGGCAGGGAGATATATACATCAGCATTGTAAATACTTTTTGAAAAAGCGTACTCCTGAGTCTCGCCTTTATGCGCGGCAACAGTTCTTCTCCTGTCGGTAAAAGTTCCCCTTAAGTGTTCCGTATTCAGCCCGTAAAACAGGGAGGCTTTCCCGAGATTTACTTTTTTTTCTCCGTCCGGATCTCCGGGAAGTTCCGTCATTCTGGATTCTATACCGTAGTTATCCGGGTCATCACACCATAAAGGCCTTAAATCCAGAACAGAGCATTCAACTTCAAAGACCCGGCTAACGGTATCAGCCAGGCTTTCAAGCGAGGCAGCCTCAAGTATTCCGGAGAAATCCGCGTCAATGGCGGGATTATCGCCGATAATAATTCTGCCTCTTCCCCTTAAGGCCAGCGCGGCAAAATCAGCCACCGCTCTCACAACCGAGGGATGCGTAATAACAGAGAAGAGTTCTCCTTCTTTCTTGCTCAGCCTTCTGCCATACTCGTGCGTTTCAAGATTGGGTTTTATAAAAACCGTGTTCCCCGGAGAGATAAGTCCTGCAAGCGGATTCCAGCGGGGTTTTCCGAAATTTTCGCGGTCAAGCCCGAGAGAATAAAAGAGTCTTCTTACGGCCGAATAAACATGATTGATTCCGCTGTCAGCCTTTCCCGGATACTCAGGGTAGCGCGTCTCCGGACCGGATCTAAGGCCGGGATAGCCGGGAATGTCATTTTCTACAGCCACAAGATACTTGCCCATTTCTCTCCGTATCCGTCAGGTTTTTAGGATCCGCGCTTTCTTTCCGGCAGAGCGAGATAAGCCGAGACCGCGTCTTTTATGCTTCCTTTCGCGGCAACTTTTCCGCGATCCAGCAAAAGTCCTTTGGAACAGATTTTTTGCGCCATGCGCATATCGCGCGAGACAAGGACAACAGAAACCCCTCCGTTCAGAAGCTCTTCTAACTTGGTCATGCATTTTTGACGGAACTTTGGCTCTCCCGAAGCAAAGACTTCATCCAGAAACAACAATTCCGGGGAGCAATGGGCCGCGATAGAGAAACCCAGGTTTGCAGACATGCTGCTGCTGTAATGTTTAACAGGAGAATCCAGAAAACTCCCTATACCTGCAAATTCAACTATAGCCTCAAACCTCGCCTTAATTTCTTCTTTTTTCATTCCCATAAGAGCGGCGCCCACAAATATATTCTCTCTTCCGGTCAGCAAAGGGTGAAACCCAGAAGCGGCCTCAACGAGGGCTCCTGCTCTGCCTTTCACTTCTATGCGGCCCCGGTCGGGATAGAAGACGCCGTTCAAAAGTTTAAGAAGCGTGGTTTTTCCGGAGCCGGCCGGCCCGATTATTCCGA
>JBAXDA010000399.1:0-1530 GCA_037141215.1 Candidatus Firestoneibacteriota bacterium
GAGAACTACAGGGAACTCTTCCGGAAGCATAGCCATCGCGAATGTTATTCCAGCAAGAAAACCATTAATAATATTCCCGCGAGTAATGCTGTAAGCCGCAATAATCACTATACAAAGCGAAAGTCCGACAATCAGTAATGTTTTTACTATTTTTTTTGTTTCTTTCTTGAGATTTGTTTCCTCTTCCTTTACTCCCTGGATAGCTTTGCCTATTTTCCCAAGCTCAGTCTCAATACCGGTAGCAAGCACTCTTGCAAGCCCCATTCCCTGCGTTATCATCGTACCGGAATATACAAAAGGCAGATCATCTCCGCCCGGTTGGGTGCTTTCGGCCTTACCGTCCCAATCAGTTTTCCGCACCGGTACAGACTCGCCTGTAAGCAGAGATTCTTCCACAGAGATGTTTACCGACTGCAGGATAACTGCATCGGCAGGCACTCTGTCACCCTCTTTAACAACAACGATATCGCCTTTTACAACTTCTCTGCCGGCTACTCGTTTTTCCACGCCGTCTCTAATAACAAGAGCTCTGGGACTTGAAAGATCCTTTAACGCTTCAAGAGCTTTTTCAGTTTTTCTTTCCTGGTAAAAGGTTATTCCCATGATCACAAATACAAATCCAAGCAGCATAACAGCTTCCTGGAAATCGCCAAGCAACAGGTAAAGAGCTCCGCAAATCACTAAAAGTATGAACATGGGTTCTTTAACTACTTCCAGTGCAATATGGAATATTGTTTTTGGTTTCGAGGAAGGAAGCTCATTGTATCCATACTTTGTTATTCTCTCAAGGGCTTCAGCACTCGTTAATCCTTTTACTGTTTTAATGTCAAAATACATTCTGCCTCCGGTATTTGTTTTATAATTAGTTCAAAAGGTTTTCGGCATTGGTTAAATTAAAAATCGTTAACTTGGGGGGTGAAATACTTTTTGTGATATTTTCATCTCAACAAAATGTTTCTTTTGCAAATTCAACAAAGATAACTTTGCTTCCCGTGCTGTCGCAATGTTTGCTGGAGCGGAAGCTTCGAGATGTTCTGCAATAATATGCCCCGAAAAACTGTCAATAGAAATAATCTCGGCAGAGCATAGAAGCCCGCAGGTGAAAAACCCTATCAGAACGGCTGTAATAGCTAATGTAAGTTTCATTTTTCTCATACTTTATACATCATTTCTTCAGGCGTTTCCATCATTATTTATTTTATTCTCCTGATCTTTGCTCCAAGTTTTTGGAATTTTTTCTCAATGCTTTCATACCCGCGGTCAAGATGATAAATCCGGGAGATCTCTGTGGTACCCTTAGCCCTCAGCCCTGCAAGAACAAGCGAGGCTCCGGCTCTCAGGTCTGAAACCATTACAGGTGCGCCGCTGAGCGATTTTACGCCTTTCACTATCGCGGTATTTCCTTTGGTTGAAATATTCCCGCCCATCCTATTTAGCTCAGGAATGTGCATAAATCTTTTCTCCCATATAGTCTCGTTTATAACAGTTGTTCCAAAAGAAAGAGCCATGAAGGCAACCCATTGAGCCTGC
>JBAXDA010000400.1:0-1523 GCA_037141215.1 Candidatus Firestoneibacteriota bacterium
GAAAGATAAGACATAAAGCACATAAAATAGAATCGGAGTCCATCTAACCATCTGTTTCTGATGAATAAATTCGTGACGAAGAGCCGAAAGGTTATCTTCAATACTCTTACTAATCAAAACAACGCAAGGAATTGCAGCAAAGCCCCAACCCGTGTTTGAATTTGAACTGACAGATATCACTCTTGGTTTTACAATTGCAAGCAAAATCCAGAGACACGCATCAACTACAAATATCAAGGCAAGCCAATACATAGAACCTCCTTATTTAGCCATAACATCAACATAGTCCAAAGGATCCGTAAATCTCACTTCGAGATACTCCGGACCGGCTACAGACTTATCAGACACCCATTCTTTATAATAAACCCCTTCATCCTCAAATCCGGCCGGATGCATTAATACTTTTGAGGCTTTCTTTTCTAAAGCCTTCTTGGAGACAAGCTCCAATATTTGCTTCAGCGTACAATTCTGGTACCACCATTCTGCTTCTTCCCAGAGCACCACTTTTCCCGTCTTCTTAAACCCTACTATAGACTTAGCGGCGTTCTTGCTAATGAATACAAGATCAAAAGACGCAAAATCTTCTTGCGTGATCAGCCCTCTTGCCAGTTTAACCTTACGGTTATTGCCGGTAAACTCCTTGATTGTGGCGGTGTTCTTCACAGGTTCTTTTTCTTTCGAGAAACTTGCCACATGCCTTAAACTGTCGTCATGGCCCATCCATCGTGCATAAGTCTGGGCCTTAAAGCTATAGAGGCCGTTTTCTTCCAGAGCTTTGCTGTCAGTACGCTTAAACTTGTCCCAAAATCGGTAATCGCTTGGTTCAAAACCTCTCGTCCAGATTAGCGGTTTATGTTTATGGTATTGAATCATCTTTTCAAATATTCCTCCGGGAACTTCCAACGAAATGGATTGAACTGTGCATACATATTTTGGCGGATATTTCCCAATATGGCTCATAGCAAGGTAGCTTGCAAGAGCTTCCCCCGTAAAATAGAGCAGTCTGAGCTTTCTTTTTGTAGAGCCTATGATGCGTTCCAGGAATATTTCCCTGCCCCATTCCTCGCGGGCTGTGGCCGGAAAGAGTTCCCTTCTATAATTCCTTTTTTCTTCAGAAGTCATCCACGAAGACTCTATTGCCTCTAGTTTAAATGCGGACTCGTCTATATCCAGGTCCTTATCCGAGAATTTCTTTCCAAAGCCCGTAATCTTGAGTTTACCTTCCAGTCTATTGACTTTCTCTTCCAACCCGGACATGGCCTCCTTTTCATCAAGGAAAAGATTGACATATACAAACGTATCGGTAAGGTTAGAAAACCTCAACAACGGCTGTATATCAACATCCGGCGCCAAATACATCAAACTCTTTGCAAACTCTTCTTTTTTCAGTATCATATGTTTACCCTCTAAAATGGTATACGGTAAATAGTAAGGAAAAGTTGCAGATTTTAGCTTTCGGTAGACATGGAGAGGTTGTATTTGTGTGGGCGAGGCAATCATCTCTATTGATACTATCGAGAATC
>JBAXDA010000401.1:0-1521 GCA_037141215.1 Candidatus Firestoneibacteriota bacterium
AAAAAGCCCTCCTTTTTTAAAGAATCAACGGTTTTTACGAGATAAACAGGTTGGTATCTCCGAGTTCCGCGGAATTAAGATATGTCGCCACGCCGCCGATTTCTATTCCGTCTATCAGCTCTTCTTTTACTATCCCCATCATATCCATAGACATCTGACAGGCCAGCAGGCGGACCCCCGCCGTTTTTGCGGCAAACATCATAGCTTCAAGTGAATCTATATTTTTCTTTTTCATTATGAAACGGATAAGTCTCGGACCGATGCCGAACATCTGCATCTGGGATAATTTTAAACGCCAGCTGCCCCGGGGCAGCATTATGCCGAACATAAAATCAAAAAAGCCTTTCTTTACTTTCGGCGAGGTTTTTTTCTTCAAGGCATTCAAGCCCCAGAAGGTAAAAAACATCGTTACCTTCCTGCCCATGGAGGCTGCGCCGTTCGCTATTACAAACGAGGCCAGCACTTTATCCAACTCGCCGGAAAATACCACGAGTGTTTTATCGTGAGGAATTTCTCCATTAAAGGACTTCTCTTCTCTTTTACCTTTTTGCACTTTCGCGACAATTTTTTTGTCTCTTTCTTCGACCTGAAGAAGTTTGTTCCCCGTGGTCGCGCACCAGGAGGGAATATCATTTCTAAACCCGGGATCCGTCGCAATCACTTCTACCACATCCCCGTCACTTATTTCGTTTATCTTTTTAGCCAGAGCCATGATGGGTCCGGGACACTGCAGTCCGCCGGCATCCAGTTGATAGATCTTTCCCCGACCCGGGATTACAGTCTGAATATCGTCTCGCTTATCAATGTAGTGACTCTGAAAAATGCCCACGTTTTGCTGCGGGGCAGTGGCCTCCTTGTAAAGTTTAAAGCCGCCGCTCAGATCGAAAACTTTATCATAGCCGCTGTTTTTAAGTATGGACTGCGCGAAGTACGCCGTCTTCCCCTGATTGCAGACGAGAACAAGTTTGCGGTCCTTCGGGATTTCGCTCAATCTTTTTCTTATCTCCGGCAAAGGAATATTAACGGAACCCGCGATATGGCCGAGTTCGAATTCCAGACCGCTCCGGACATCAATGAATAAAGCATTTTCTTTTTTTAGTGCTTCTACATCTTCGAAAGAAACAGAAGGATTTCTTCCCTGGATCTGATTTATCGCTATCATCGCTGCAAGATTTACCGGATCCTTCGCCGAAGAAAAAGGCGGGGCATAGGCAAGTTCGAGTTTTGCCAGCTCATAGACTGTTCTATGCAGTTGGACCATAGTTGAGAGCACATCTATTCTTTTATCCACACCCTCAGGACCTACAATCTAGGCTCCTAAAACCCTGCCGTCAGCCGGATTATAAAGGAACTTCATATATATAGGAAAGGCGTCGGGGTAATACCCTGCATGGGAAGAAGGCGTTAAATAGCATTTGCTATACGGAAGTTTCCTTTTCTTTAAAAGTTTTTCACTGCTCCCGGTTATAGCCGCCGCCATGTCAAATACTTTGGCAATTGCGGTTCCCGGAGTGCCGTCAT
>JBAXDA010000402.1:0-1518 GCA_037141215.1 Candidatus Firestoneibacteriota bacterium
CAGTATGAGATGATGAAGCACGCTTGTTGAAAGAGCTTTCCAGGCCATAGATTTTTTTACGGGGATAGACGAGAGCACTTTTTTGCTCTTAGGTTTAAGCGCATAATATATTCCCTTAAGGTAAATAACAATATCTTCAGCGGAAGCTTCTCTTCGGGATATGCTTATCTTAAAGTCGGCGCCGAGAACGGCAAGAAGCGTGTCAATATTTACGGGGGAAGAAAACTTCACTACTCTGTGTGTGGGATAAATAACCAGCCCTTTATCCTGCAGGCTGACAAGCACGAATAAAGTATAATTCCAGGGAGCCATGGAATCCTTGCCTGACTTCTCTTCCCTTTCTTTCCTGTAATCCAAGGAAGTTTCATAGCGGTGATGTCCGTCGGCTATAAAAATGCGCCTGTTTTTCATAAAAGCGGTCAGCTTGGCTGTTTCTTCCCCGCATGTAACCTTCCATATTTTTCCGCTGACAGGCTGTCCCTTGTCTTTCAGAGTATACTGCAGGTCAGGTTTGTTTTTTTTAAGCGCGCCAAAGTCAAGCTTGCCGTCAAAAACCCCAAAGATTGGGCTGAGATTCGCTTTGCACGCCCTTAAAAGGCGCAGCCGGTCTTTCTTTTGTTTTGGAAAAGTTTCCTCATGAGGCAGCACCTGTTTCATTTTGAAGTCTATTGCCTTTACCAGGGCGTAAAACCCTGTGCGCTTGCATTTTCTTCCTCCAAACTTGAAACTTTGCTCAAGGATATAATACGCCGGCTTAAGTTCCTTCTTAAGGATTCCTTCGGCAATCCAGCCGGAAAGCGTCTCACCGACGGACCTGTAGCGGTTTTTGCCTTTATTTTTGCCGTACTCCAGCCGGATTATATTATAAGGGCTGGCTTTGTAATAAGCTTTCTGCATAGAGGGAGAAATAACATCGTAAGGCAGTGTTACAAGCCCTGCTAGCTTGCCGGTCTTTTTTCCGTTATAGGTGAACCCCTTAAAAGGCGCAATTTCTGCCATTCCATCTCCTCTAACAGGCTGTTGCTATAGCAAGCCAAGCAACTGTATTCGTCGCAGAGATTTGTAACAAGCAAATCTTTGCGCTATAGTATTCGTTGGGGTATTTTAACAGCCTGCTAAATAGTTCTCCCTTGCGGCGCAAGGGAGAGGTACTGCCGGTCCGGCGCTTTTGTTTGATTATAAAGACGCGCTCTCTATTTTTTTCTTGATGGCTTCCTTCGGTTGAACGCCAACCATCTGGTCAAGAATGGTCCCGTTTTTGAAGATCATAACAGTAGGAATACTCCTGATACTGTACTTTGAAGCAATACCGGGGTTTTCATCAACATTTACCTTCCCGACTTTCACCTTTCCCGCGTACTCTTTTGCCAGTTCTTCTATTGTAGGACCAAGCATCCTACAGGGCCCGCACCATTCGGCCCAAAAGTCAACAAGAACAGGCGTTTTTGATTTCAGGACCTCCGCGTCAAAATTTGCATCAGTAAATGCTATTACATTTTCGCTGGCCATCTGTTTATT
>JBAXDA010000403.1:0-1512 GCA_037141215.1 Candidatus Firestoneibacteriota bacterium
CCTGCTTGCAGCCCTCGGTATAATACTATTGTAGACAGGAGGAGAGATGAAGAAAGTTCTTTATCCGAATATCTGGGGCGAGGGCGCGCTTTTTGCCGTGTCGGGTTACGACGGAAAAACAGATTTCTCCTTTGAGCTGCTTGCTAAATTACTGGGGGACAGGGCAGGACTGTCAATATATACGGGAAGCGAATCCGGAGTTTCTCCTTCGGCTGAGTTCTGGATAGAGAGCGACGGCTGCGGCCTGCCGGCATATGACAAAGAACAATCCATTGTTTCCGGCGATTTTATTGAATTAACATTTAAGGCAGGAAAAATATATTTTTCGGCAGTTGATTGCCGGACTTTTACCGGCTTCTGCGGCAGTGAGAACACCCGTTTTATCCTAAAAAGCGCCGCCGGGGGAAAAGAAGAAGCGCGAAAAAACATTGTATTTATAAAAACAGGCAAGGGTTTTATTGCCGCCTCTGCAACGGCAGCAAAAAGGACGGAGTTTTACCTGCCGGCCTATGAATTCAAAGGAAAATTCGCCGTAACCTTGGGGAAGAGCAGAAAAGAATGCAGGGTCAGACTCAAACAGGCTTTGGCAAATAATGCGGATCTCTCTCAGGCTGCAAAAAACAAAACCTCTTTTACCGGTCTGCTCCCGGATTTTATAAACAGATTAAAAGACAATAAAATACGAAGAACTGCCGCAAAAGCAGTTTCGGTGCTGAAAGTAAATGTGCAATCGCCGTATAAGATTGTTCCCCTGAGATGGACCACGCCTGACCGGCTGCCACATCACGATATGTGGCTCTGGGACAGCGCTTTTCATTCTATGGGTTGGAGCTATTTGGACACCCGGATGGCTTCTGACGCAATTTGCGCAGTTTTCAAGACCCAGCGCAGGAACGGGTTTATACCCATATGCGCGCGCCATAAAGGAAACCAAACCCAGCCCCCTATCCTGGCCTGGAGCGTCTGGCATCTTTACACTCTCACGAAAGATGAGAGCCTGCTTAGGCAAACCTATGAGAAACTCGCGAACTTCCTCGGCTATTTTGAAAAGAACAGGAGAGAGAAGAAAACCGGCCTGTATTTCTGGAAGAAAGAAATGAACAGAATCTGCCGTGCAGGTGAATCCGGGCTGGACAATTCTCCTTTGTATGACGGGAAGAAGAAACAGCTTTCCTGCGACCTTTCAAGCTATATGGCTAATTCCTTTGAGCTCCTGGCAAAAATGGCGGAGGTATTGGAAAAAGACCGGGAGTCCAGGGCCTGGCGCGAAAAATATAAGAAGCTCAAGTCCGCGATGAACAAGCTACTATGGGACGGCAGGACAGGGTTTTATTATGACCGTGAAATAAACGGGCAGCTGCTCGCAGAAAAAAGCGCCACAGGTTTCTATCCTCTCTTTGCGGGAGTTGTCTCAAAACCCAGGGCGGCCGCTCTGCTAAAACATTTGAAGAATAAAGAGGAATTCTGGACTGCTTTCCCGGTGCCGACGGTTTCCAGGGAGAGCGCGCGCTA
>JBAXDA010000404.1:0-1510 GCA_037141215.1 Candidatus Firestoneibacteriota bacterium
ATGGCTGCCTGCTATGCAAAGAAAGGCCATGCGGATCAGATCAGGCTCCGACTATTCCACAAGGGACATTCTGATAATCCGCTGTAAATCTCCCGGGAATTTCTTCTCAACTTCTTTCAGCATCCTTGCGTTGATCTCGTAGATAATCTGCAGGTGGCGGGGAAGAAGGGTTCCCAGGAGGGTTACGGACCATTTTTCCAGGGCCTCCGGCATTACGGTGTGATTTGTGTAAGCAAATGTCCTGGTCACTATATCCCACGCAGCGTCCCATTCAAGAAGTTCCTGATCCATCAGAACACGCATAAGTTCGGCCACCGCAAGCGCCGGGTGCGTGTCATTCAGCTGGATGGCGACCTTATCCGGGAAAATGCTTAAGTTATTCTTGTTGTCCGCTTTAAAACGCCTCACAATATCCGCAATTGAGGCGGCGGTAAAGAAATATTCCTGTTTCAAGCGCAGTTCTCTGCCTTTATAAAAATCGTCGTTCGGATACAGCACTTTGGAAATATTCTCAGAGGTGAGTTTATTATAGACAGCCCGCTCGTAATCCCCGTAATTGAAATGCTTAAGGTCGAATTCTTCGGTGCTTCTTGCGGACCAGAGCCGGAGGGTATTTACCACATCGTTTTTATAGCCTGCTACCGGCACATCGTAAGGCATGGCAAGGATGTCCTCGGTCCCGGTCCAGTTTATGTTCAGTTTTCCATCCTTAAATTCGTTTACCGTGTGGCCGTAAAATTTAACCCTTACCGCATTCTCCGTGCGTACAAACTCCCAGGGATAGCCGCGCTTAAGCCATTCATCGGGCTGTTCAACCTGTTCCCCGTTGACTATTTTTTGTTTAAAGATGCCGTAATCGTACCTGATACCGTAGCCGTTCGCGGGAATACCGAGCGTAGCCATAGAATCCAGGAAACAGGCGGCCAGCCTGCCGAGACCTCCGTTTCCCAGTCCGGCATCGTGTTCTTCTTCCAGCAGATCTTCAAGGTTAAGGCCCAACTCTTCTATTGCGCCCTTTACGGGCTCCATCAGATCGAGATTTATGGCATTATTGGAGAGCATTCTTCCGATAAGGAACTCCATGGAGAGATAATAGACGCGTTTCGGATTGGTGTAGTGATAGCCTTCCTGGGTAAGCAGCCAGCGTTCAACCATTCTGTCCCTGACGGCGATTGCAAGTGAATTGAAATTGTCATAAGTTGTTGCGGTGAACTTATCCTTGGCGAAGGTGTATTTTCTGTTATATTGGAGCGAGAACCGTATGTTTTCCTTTGACCCTTTTTTCTTTATAGTTAGCCATCCGGCGTCGTTAAGTTCTTTTTCGTCTGCCATTTCTGGACTCCTTGTTTATGGGCGAAAGAACCGGCTTGCTGTCTTATGAACTGCCGGACTTTCCAAAATTATACTTGTTTTAATCTTCAAAAACAAGGCATTAAGTATTGAAGGTGAAAGGCAAGGATTGTATAATAATGAGGAAACGGCGAATGTTTTCCGAATAAAGACTTGAGAC
>JBAXDA010000405.1:0-1500 GCA_037141215.1 Candidatus Firestoneibacteriota bacterium
GGGAGACATCCATCCCGAGTGATTCGGCGTAGATAACAAAATCACGCGGAAGACCGGCCGTAACAACAAGGCAGGTTTTTCCTTCTTTTAGCCCCTGCAATATGAATTGCAGAACAAAACTTGATTTTCCTGTTTCGCGTTCCCCCATAAACAGGTAGGTTCCGCTGTTAAGCAATTTGCCAATATTTTCTTCAATTAGTTCAATACCGCTGTCACATTTACCGAACATCCTGCCTCCTTAATGCACCCGGCTCTTTCAACGAAAAGCGCTTGATACATATAAGTTTAACATTAAAACAGCAAAAGCCCTAACAACTTTTTGAGCATATGCTCTCTTTTACGCATATCCTCATTGACATTTTATCACAGGAACCTGTTTTAGTCAATATTAATATACCAAATAGGAGGTAGCTCTCTTGCTAAAACAAGTGAAATAGAAACATTAAAGGGTGTGCAGGACAGATGTTATTCGGCAGGACTGTTGTTTTTCCATACTTGCCAGGCTTTTTTGGGTTTTCCCGAGGAAGTCCTTAAGCCAAAGTATTTTTCCGCCTCCCCAAAAAAATAGGTGCCGTGGGAAGGATCGTCATAATATGAAAAATAAAGAAAACCAAAAACCCCTTTTTCAAGCAGTTCTTTTTCCTTCTTAAATATGCCGCTGATAATTCCCGCTTGTTCGGTTTCCCAACCCAGCGGGTCGCCATTCTTATAACTTGAGAGCGCTAAATACGCCCATAAAACAGGTTTATTAAAGGCCTTCTGCAAATAGGCGGAGAATTTTACCGCAGAACCCGCGACATCTCTGTATTCCGCCGTGGAAGAGTCTGAGGAGGGATCGCTTGAGGCGCGCATAGCCTGAAAAGCAATAAAATCACTCTTACGGGCGGATTCACTCATGCATTTTTCAAGATTGTAAACACCCCAATCCCCGGGACATAACCCCACTTTTGCCAAAGGCGCTCCCTTGCGCAAAATATCAATAGCTTTTATTACAATACCGTTCCATTCTGCCCACTCGGTAATGCAGGTTTCTCCTTCGGGAGGCAGATTATTGAATTCGGGTTCCAGAACAACGAGGGTTTCAGCGTTAATATCCAGCAAGGGCGCGAGATTTTCTTTCAAGTCTTTATACCACGCATTTAATTTTTCGCGGCCGTTCTTTTCCAGGTATTCTTTACTGCTGGAGTCGCCGAAAGTATAATAAATAATTACGGGGGTGTAGCCGTCGCGGGATATTTTAAGCAGGGTTTCTTTAGTTAGCCAGGCAGGCCAGCCGGGGACAAGCCAGACGGCGACATATTTGAATTTTAAACCGTCTTTCCGGGCTTCTTCATAGACAACCAGGTCCTTTCCATTGATGACCTGGTCAAAGCGGTCACCGATACCAAGTTTTAGGCGGGCACTGTTGTAACTGCTTCCGTACAAGGATAGTGAGCAAACAAGCAGCAGAAATAATACCGGCGTTTTCATTTTGAATCGTACTCAATATCAAACTGCACG